>JAGXIA010000075.1 GCA_024635885.1 Helicobacteraceae bacterium
ATGGGTGACTGTGACCTTATTGTTTATCTTGCTCCAGTAACAGATAGCCTTGAACATTATGAAAAATTTTTAAAAATCAATAATGGAAAAGTTAAACATATTATAGTGCTTAGTAAAATTGACCAAGTATCTCAAGATAAACTATTTAAAAAAATAAATTCGTACGCTCCATATGCTGAACACTTTGAAGCACTCATTCCAGTGGCAATTTCAAAAAAAGTGGGACATGAGGATTTATTAAAAGAAATCTCTAAAAATCTTCCAGATTCACCTTTTCTTTTTGACCCCGAAGATTTAACCAGTGAACTGGTTCGTGATATATATGCAGGTTTCATAAGAGAAGGTATATTTGAAAATATAAGCGATGAAATACCTTATGAATCTGATGTAATAATAGATTCTATTGAAGAAGACAATAACCTAGATAAAATCCATGCAACAATAATTATCGAGAAAGATTCCCAAAAAGGGATAATAATAGGTAAAGGCGGAGAAGCAATAAAGCGTATAGGGCAATATGCAAGAATGAAAATAGAAACCCTGAGCGGAAAAAAAGCATATTTAAACTTGCAGGTAAGCGTAAAAAAAGGCTGGACAAAAGATAAAGCTTTTCTAGAAGAAATAGGATATAAATAATGTATTACAGAATGAATACCTTTATACTAAAAATAACTTTTTTATTAGTGTTTAGTTTGTATTTAAATGCAAATGAACTTTTAACAAACTATAGAATGAATGGTATAAAAGACATAGAAAAGCAGATGGATTTAGAACTTACGAGGATGTCCTATTGGAATGAATATTTAAAAGACAGAGACATTAAATTTGGTTACATAGAAAACTACTCTTCTATACTGACTTGTAATAAAGAGAAATCAACTCTGAGTTTATATAAACAAAATAAAGACAATCAATTTGAATTTCAAAAGAACTATGATGCTTTTACGGGAAAAGAAAGAGGTGATAAAGTAAAAGAGGGAGACTTAAAAACACCAGACGGAATCTACGGTATAACCAAAAAAATATCTAAACTTGACTCATTCTACGGGCCATTAGCATTTGTAACATCTTACCCAAATGCTTATGACACATATAGAGGAAAGAATGGTTCTGGCATATGGATACACGGTCTTCCAACCGAGCAAGAAAGAGATGAATTTACGAAAGGCTGCATAGCTATAAATAATTCTCAAATAGAGTGCTTGGACAAAACAATTGATATAGATAAAACATTAGTCATTATAAATGAATCAGAAATAGAAAAAGAAATTTCCAAAGAAACATTGGCCAGCATTCTTACACAGCTTTACAAATGGAGATTCAACTGGATATATGATGATATCAATGGTTATTTAGAATTTTATTCATCTGATTTTATTAGAAATGATGGCATGAATTTTGAAGAATTCAAAAAGTATAAAACAAGAATATTCGCTAAGGATGAGAAAAAAACAATTATTTTAACAAATATAAATGTTCTTCCGTATCCAAATAATGATAATGTGTATCAGATAACATTCAAAGAATTTTATGAGTCAGAAAGTTTTAAATTTATAGGTAATAAAACTTTAATGGTTCGACTTACTGATAATAATCTAATCAAAATATTTACAGAAAAATAAAAGTGAACTCTATGAATTCACGTTTATTTAAAATTTTTTTCACATTAATTGTTGCCTACACTCATGCTTGTGCCAATATTCAATTAATTAAAAAAGAAAATTCAGATTCTAACACAACTCTGTTAGTAATTGGTGGAATACATGGTAATGAACCAGGTGGATACTTCGCAGCATCAATACTTTCTTCCCACTATAATATAACTTCTAAGAACTTATGGATAGTACCAAATCTAAATCAACTCAGTATCCAAAAAGATGAAAGAGGTGTAAATGGTGATATGAACAGAAAATTTTCTGTTATTGAAAAAAATGATAAAGATACAGATATAATTGAAGAGATAAAAGAGATCATCACTTCAAAAAATGTGTCTTTGGTTTTAAATCTACACGATGGACATGGTTTTTATAGAACAGAGAATCATGGGAAAATATTTAATCCAAATGCATGGGGACAAACATGTGTGATTGACCAATGCACACTTGATCCAAACCAACCCTTTGGAAATTTAAATGATATAGCCTCAATTGTTAGAGATAATTTGAATAAACAACTTTTACAAAAACATCATGGTTTTAATGTTAAAAACACCAAAACAAAATTCGATGACGAAGCCATGCAACTTTCACTAACATACTTTGCTGTAACTAATAACAAACCAGCCTTTGCAATTGAAAGCAGTAAACACTTGTCTTCACTAACACAAAAAGTATTTTATCAACTTCTCGCAATTGAAGAATTTATGAAAATAATGCATATATCTTTTACCCGAGACTTTAAACTCAACATAGATAAACTAGAAAATATAATAAAAAATTATGGTACTTTAGAAATTAATAACAATATTTTATTAAATTTAAGTGATATAAAAAAATCTTTAAGCTACATTCCGATAAAATCAACTGGTAATGTATTTAAGTTCTCACATACTTTAGGTAGTATAAGAAGAGAAAACGGTACATATGTTGCTTATATTGGAAACAAGTATATAACAACATTAGTACCTCAATACTTTAAAATTGCTGAAGAATGCCCAAAAAGGTTTGATGTTGAAATTGATGGAAATATAACTTCTGTTAATGCGACTAAAGATTTTTTTGTAAATGACGATTTTACTGTATTAATAAATGACGGTTTTCGTGTGAATATTATTGGTTACAAGTCTATTAAAACTACAAATGAGACTGGTTTGAAGGTAACTTTAAATGAGCTTGACAAAAAGTTTTCTGTAGATAACAGTAATAATATTTATAGGGTGGAATTTTATAAGAATGATGAATTTTGTTCCATGTCAATGGTTCATTTTAAATAGGTTGTAACTAATGAGTAAAGAAAACCAACACTCTTTTTCAAGTGTAATTTCGGTAAACCCGTATAAAAAGACTTATTTAAGTGGAATGTCTAGTTTTTTAACTGAGACTACTTCACCAGAATATATAAAGAATCAATTTGTAATTTCGTATTTAAATACAAATGAGTTTATAACAAGTCAAATTGAAATAACAAAGCACATACCTGAAGAAGATTTATATGATGCTATTAACAATAAAGTATATGATGAATTAGGCTTAGACCAAGCAGTAGAATACCAAGTTCAATTTATAGAAACTTTTAATAGTGTTGATGCAGACAATAGACATTTCCAAGTTTTCATAGTTGACCCGCTTACTATTAAAGAAACATTTCAGGATACTGTAGAAAAAATAAAGTATATTGATGTAATAGTTCCTACTCCTATACTTCTTAAATCACTGTATTCAAAAGATATTATAGAGAGTAGTGGTGCACACTGTTTTGTATACTTTCAAGAAAATGATGCTTTCATAACATTCTATAATGAAAAAGAGTTTGTTTATACAAAATCTCTTAAATATTCTTTCATTCAAATGCACGAAAGATTTTGTGAACTTTATGGTGAAAGAATAGAATATGAAGACTTTATAGATTTTTTCACTAATCATAATTTAAGAGATACAACAAGCGATTATAAAGAGCACTTTATAAAGTTATATAAAGAAATCTTTGCAAATATAAATGATATTATAACTTTTGTCAAAAGAGCATTTGAAATAGAAAAAACTGAGCACTTGTATATAGGCTCACAAATCTATACAGTTACAAAATTAGATGAAATGGCGGAAGCCGAACTAGGTATTAAAAGTAGTAATTTTGAGTTTGATTATGGTTTTGAGAGTGAAGGGACATATATTGATCAGATTCATGCTCTTATGCACATATATACCACTTTACCTGAAGGAGAAAGATATGAGTGTAATTTCAGTACTTATCCTCGTCCTCCAAAATTTCAACAAAGAGAAAGTGGAAAACTTGTAATACTTATAGCGGCTTCACTTCTTCTAGCATTTATGTACCCTGTAACTTACTGGGTACTTACTTATGCACAAACTCTGCAACATGATTTATTGCAAGAAGAGTATACTGAACTGCATAATATAAAAATAACAAGAGAAGCTACTATAAAAAATAGAGAAGCTGATAAAGAAAAAGCTTTAACTTTACTTGCTCAAGAAAAACAAGAGTACAAAGAGAAAAAAGAAACACTCATTAAAATTCATGATGTAAAAGTCAATTATCCGATGAAATCAAAGCTATTGGCTCTGTTTACAAAAGACTTAAATAAATACAATGTTAAAGTTTCAACATTGTCTTATGGGGAAGAAAAAGATACAAAAGAGTTCAATCTTAACTTGGTGTCATCAAACGATAAAAGAATAACTCAACTTATAGAGTACTTAACAAAAATATATGAAAATAGATTCCATTTTTCATTAGAAGAAATCTCTTACAACAAAGATAGTAAAAAATACTTTTCTGAGTTAAAGGTGAAAATATTATGAAAATAATCATTGAAGACTACTTACAAAAAATCGATTTAGCTTTTAAAGAGAAAAGTCAAAAAGACATATATATGACATATATTATGATTTTTAGTGCTATATTTGCCTTTTCATATTTACTGTTTTGGGATAGTTCAGCAAATGATTTCGAACAACAAAACGTAAAAATAAGTGCTCTTGAATCTAAGATAAAAACAGATAGAATGTTTTTACAATATAATCCAGAAACAAAAATAGCACAGTTAGAAAATGAAATAAAAAAAGCTAAAGCTGAAAGACTTGTACATCAAAAAAATAACGAATATATAAAAACTAAAATAGAAACTATATCTTCACTTATATATGATGAAAGATCTTGGGGTGAGTATCTCCACTCTGTTTCTATAAATGCTAAAAAATACAATATTAAAGTTATAAACTTTACGAATAAGTATGCATTAAATAAAAAATCTTTTGGACATATACTAAATATTACTTTAGAAACATCCGGAAAGTTTAAGAACACTTTAAAGTTTATAAATTCTTTAGAGCAAAGTGAGTTAGTTGTTGATATTCATGGCTTACGCATAAAAGCAGAAGATGCACTTAACACCGATCTAGATATCTCAGTTTGGGGGATTAAATACTAATGAAAAATCATATAATTCTTAGCTTTTTATGTTTATTCACAGTAGCGCTTAGTTCAAATGAACTGGCTTGGGTGGATGAACAAATAGATGCTATAAAACCTCCACGAAAAGGGCTTAGTAATTCTGCAGTTTCTAATTTAAAAAGCCCATTTATTTTTTTAAAAGAAAGTAAAGAAGGTGTAAAGACAACTTCGAGTAGACCGCAGTCATCAAGAGTAGTTAAGTCATCAAGTAGTACTGTAAAAAGTAAGCCTGTGACACCGAAAAAAGCTTTATCTGTTGATGCAATAATGAATAATTCTGCTTTAATTGGTGATACATGGTATAAAACAAATGATAAGGTTCAAGGTTATACAATTTTGAATATAACTCAAACTTCTGTAGTCTTAGTCAAAAACAATAAAAGATTTGTCTTATCAACAAATAGCACAAATCGAACTCTAAAATTTAAAAATAAGTAGGATAGAGCAATGAAATTAATACAATCTTCAATATATGGAACACTTCTAGCGGTTCTTTTATCAACTAGTAGCTATGCTGATTGTTCTTACGAACTATTTAGTATTAGTTCAACAAAGGATACAAGAGTCATTGATTTTATTGAGCAGTTAAGTGATGAATGTGAGTTTAGTATCATTGTTACTGATCCACATGCCGAAAAGTTTTTAGAAAAGAAACTTAACAAAACTCACTTAAAGAACTTAACAATTGATGAAGTTTTAGACGTTATTTTAAAAGAAAATAACCTATCTTATACCTTAGAAAATAAAATCTTAAAACTTTCATACCTAAGCACTA
The DNA here is from genome assembly GCA_024635885.1 of Helicobacteraceae bacterium. Classification (GTDB taxonomy): domain Bacteria; phylum Campylobacterota; class Campylobacteria; order Campylobacterales; family Sulfurimonadaceae; genus Sulfurimonas. Next base: position 5,906 of record JAGXIA010000075.1, read on the forward strand.
AAATTTTTAGTATCGATTATATACTCTCTCAAAGAAAAGGTAGTGGAAGTACTGACATAACACTCAGCTCTTCATCTGCCTCAGAAGGTGCTGTAGGAGTTGGGACTGCTTCAACAGGTACTAGTTCTGGAGGAGAATCAGGTGGGTCATCTGGCGGGCAATCTGGGATTAAAATAGAATCTACTGATGAAGTTAAATTTTGGACAGATTTGGATCTTGAACTTCGAAGAGTTCTTAACAGACCTAATGACGCTTATCAAGCAGGAGCTCCGATTATAAATAAAAATGCTGGGCTTGTTACTGTCACGGCAACTACAAAACAAATGGCAAGACTTGAGAACTATTTACAGAGACTTCAAAAGAAAGTGCAACTTCAAGTTTTAATAGACGTACAGCTCTTATCTGTAACTATGTCAAAGGGTAAGACAACCGGAATTGATTGGCAACAACTCTATGCACTTCAAGATGTAACTGTAAAAGCTAGCTATGGAGAGGGAACGCTCGCTGATGGAACTACTCCTCCAGGATTTGTTACAGTTGAAGGTGGAGGAACTTTAAAAGAGGTAATAAAATTTTTACAGACACAAGGTGATGTAAGCTCAATTTCTAACCCTAAAGTTTTAACACTAAACAATCAACCTGCTCTAATAACAGCAGGA
>JAGXIA010000076.1 GCA_024635885.1 Helicobacteraceae bacterium
TGTTCATATTGAATTTAGCGCCAATACAACTGAGCTAAGTTATGGTGATTTTATGAACTGGCTTTATAGTGTAATAGAAAACCGTGAAGAGCTTATAAATGGCTGTGATATCAGCTGTATGAAAAAAGCTATAGATTCAATGTTGGCATGTGGAATTACAACTTTTGGAGCAGTCAGTTCACACGGTTTAGATTTAGAGGCGTGTGCAGATGCAGCACAAAATGTTGTTTTTTTCAATGAACTTATAGGCTCTCAAGCTACAATGGCAGATGCACTTTTTACTGATTTTCTCTCCCGTTTAGATACTTCAAAGAGTGTTAAACGTGAAGGTTTTAGTCCTGCATTGGCCATACATTCGCCCTACTCTGTCCACCCGATTTTAATAAAAAAAGCTCTTGACATTGCAAAAAATGAGAACCTAAAAGTCACTGCTCATTTTATGGAAAGTGAAGCTGAAAGAAATTGGCTAGACAACAGCGAGGGGGATTTTAAAGAGTTTTTTGAAACCCTGTTAAAACAAAAGTCAGCGGTGAGTGATTCTGCTGAATTTTTAGAATATTTCAATGATATGCCAACACTTTTAACGCATGTGGTAAAAGCCAAAGATTCTGAGTTAGAGACTCTTTGTTCAAATAAGCACACTGTCATTCACTGTCCGATTTCAAACAGACTTTTAGGAAACGGAAGTCTGAATATACAAGAGTTGAATGAGAAAAATATTCCATGGATTGTAGCAACTGACGGACTAAGTTCAAACTATAAACTCGATTTATTTGAGGAAATGAAAGTCTCTTTGTTTATGCATAACGAGGCTCCTCTTTTAGAGTTCGCAACTGCACTTATAAAAGGGGTTACAGTTAATGCGGCAAAGGCTCTTGAATTAAATACAGGAGAAATAGCAGAGGGAAAAAATGCTGACATGATTGTCTTAGATTTAGATTCTAAACCAAATGATGAGTTAGCCATTCATTTAATACTTCACAGATATAATATCTCTAAAGTTTATATAAACGGTGATTTAAAAAAGGATAATTAATGGAATTTATAAAAAAACTCTTCTCTCCAATTACGGCAACACTCAGTTATATTCAAAATCATTTCAAGGCTATGATATTTTTACTCATACTTTTTTTGATTTTTGCACCCTCGAGTGAGCGAGACTTAATACCAAATAACCTTCAAGAGATCAATTTAGTCGGTCCACTTATGGAAGTCACAGAAGTTCTTACACAAATTGAAGATGCAACTACTAACAGTCATATTAAAGGTGTACTTTTGTGTGTTGATTCTCCAGGCGGAGCAGTAGCACCTTCAGTTGAGATAGCGTATGCGATTAAAAGATTAAAAACTGTAAAACCTGTAATAGTATATGCAAAAGGAACAATAGCCAGCGGAAGTTACTATGCAAGTATCTGGGCAAATGAAATCATCGCAAATCCCGGTTCTATGGTTGGAAGTATCGGTGTTGTCATGCAAGGAGCAGACTTGAGTGAACTTATGCAAAATTTAGGCATAAGAAGTCAAAGTGTTCAAGCCGGTAAATATAAAAAAATCGGAACTCCTGACAGAGCTTGGAAAGACTATGAAGTGAATGAACTCAATAAAGTTATACAAGGAACTTATGATATGTTTACCAAGGATGTAGCTAGCGCTAGAGGTCTTGATATCAAAAAAAGAGACATCTATGCAAATGCTCATATTTTTACTGCTTCTCAAGCTAAGGATGTTGGTTTAATTGACACTATTGGAGTTGCTTATGATGCACGAGAGAGACTTGTTCAACTTAGCGGTGTAAGTAAACCTGTTTGGAATAAAGAAGATAAATTTGATATATGGATAAAAAAACTTTCAGCTACTACAGCTGTCACTCTTCATACATATTTTCCTTCAATTATTTTAAAATAAATCTATAGACATGCCAGACTAATAACTTGGCATGTGCAAAGTAAAATTAAACTACTTCTACTTGAACAACGCTATTCATATTTTCAAATATTCTTTTAACTCTGTCTTGCCAAAGAACTCCGAACTCTTTTACTTCGTTTGATGTTACGGTACCTTCTTTCATCTTTTGCATTATAATCTGCAAATCAGGATTAGGCTTCACAGCTGCTGGGTTATAGATTACGTCAACACTTTTACCATTGTCAAGTCTGGTAAATCTGCCAGAAGCATTTATATTTGAGTTAAAGTGCATCAGAGAGTGACGCGAGAATTGACCTTGCAAACCTTTAAAGCCGCTTTTATCTGTTGCTCCTGTAATTTGTGAGACAACATTTCCTATAACACCGGTTACTCCATCTTCTAAATCTTCTTCAAATTCTACTTTAATATTCCCACGAACTGCCCTCTCATTTGGATAAAGAGTTTTTAATGCCATTAGCGTAATAATATAAGCACCTGCAACTGTTGGACAACTGTGACCTGCAGATTTAACAACATCCAAGTAAGTAAACTTGTATTCTCCATTTTCAAATACACCTAAAGCGTTTGAGAGTGGGTCTTGTACTTTTATAACTTCTATTTCGTCAAAAAAATCTGGATAATTCATCTTTTTTCCTTATATAGTTTTTTTATCAATTACTTTCGCACTTATACTAATTTCGTTACTCTGTACATCAAATATATCATGTAGATTTAATGATGCTATATCAATAACTTTCGAGTTTTTAGATATTTGTGCAAAGCCGCTTTTGATTTTAAACTTTGGATTGTTTGATTCTAGCATTCTTTTAAGATTTAAAACTTGATTTTGCTTAAGAGTTATCGTCGAACTTATGGCATGTGGAAATCTAACCCTGACATGCTCAAGATCTTTTGAATAATTTTGAATTTTAAAACTTATATGTTGGTAAAAAGCCTCTTTTGACTGCTTGATTTCTTGCATTTTTTGAGTCAGTTTTTTTTCTATAGAATGCTGAGAATAAGAACTTATAAGATGCTCAAGCGATTGTTTTTTAACAAACATTTTTTGAGAAAGTATCTGTGAGAACTGGCTCTCCAATGAATCTAAGTATTGGTACAGTTCATTAGTATCAGGTAATATTATTTCCATGGCGGCACTCGGAGTCGGAGCTCTTAAGTCTGAGACAAAGTCACTTATCACCCAGTCTATTTCATGACCGACAGCAGAAACAATGGGTGTTTTAGCATGAAAAATAGCATTTGCTACTATCTCTTCATTAAATGCCCACAAATCTTCTATACTTCCACCGCCTCTACCTACAACAATAATGTCATACTCTTTGGTGTCACTGATGATAATAGCGTTTGCAATCGCCTTTGCAGAACTCTCACCCTGAACTAAAACGTCATAGATATCAATATCTAAAAGTCTGTATCTTGAATTTGCAACTCTTAACATATCTTGCAGGGCAGCCGAAGTTGCCGAAGTAATCAGAGCTATACGCGTGGGAAATTTTGGAAGTTCTTTTTTCACGGAAGCTTCAAAATAGCCTTGAGAAGATAATTTTTGTTTTAACTGCTCATACGCTAAAGCCAAAGCTCCATGACCTGCAGGTTCAATAGAGAAGCAATTGATTTGGTACTCGCCTCGAGGTTTATAAAGAGTTACAGCACCATCTAAAGTGACTTTTAAACCCTCTTTTAATTGGAACTTTAGTTTTGAGGCATTGCCTTTAAACATTACCCCTTTTATAGTAGAGCTGGAATCTTTCAATGTAAAGTAAATATGTCCGCTGTTATGAAATGTTATACGAGAGAGTTCTCCCTCGACAAGAACACGGGAAAAACTTGTTTCTAAAAGACCTTTAATCTGTTCATTTAGTGCTGAAACGCTGAGCGTATACATATTCCTATTTTTTTCTTGCTATAAGAAGAGTAGAGATGTCCATAGAAAAACTTTTAGTATAAAGCATTTCAAATCCTGCTTCTTCTAACTCGTTTTGCAAATTTTGAACAGTTGAAAAATCTCCGATAGAATTTGGCAGGTACTCATAAGCCTCTAAATTTTTAGAGATAAATCCACCCACTTTAGGAAGAACACGGTTCATATAAAAGTCTCTGATTTTGCCAATAAATGATGGATTATCGTTTTTCATAAATTCCAAAATAACTACAAGTCCATCAGGTTTTAAAACTCTATTGAATTCCTTAAGTGCTTTTTCTCTCTCAACTACATTTCTAATTCCATACGTGATACTCAAAATATCACAAGAGTCATCTTTAAGAGGAATCTCCGTAGCTTTTGCAATATGATAGTTAAACTTAGGATATTTTTCTCGTGCAACACCAACCATACCAACTGAAGGATCAACTCCTACAATTTCTCCGATAGCTACACCCGATTTATCAGCACGGTTACGCCAAAAATCCATCATATCACCAGTTCCACATGCCACGTCTACGATTTTATCAATAGAGTCCTGTGCGTAAAACTTATAGGCTAAATCACAAGCCTTTCTTCTCCAGCTCTTGTCAACACCCATACTCATTACACGGTTAGCTGTGTCATACGTCGGTGCGATGTCATCAAACATTGATACTATTTTTTCTTGTTTTTGTTCTTGTTGTTTACCGTGAGAGCTCATAAATCTATATCCTTTTCATCCACATAATTATATCTTCATCAACTTGTAGTACATTTAAAATGTTTAACTTATCTTCTTTAATCTCTAAGCTATTTTCACCGCCAAACAGAGGGGCTTGATAACATAAATAATAATCTACTATTTCACGTGTGAGCTCAAACATCTTTGAACTGCCTTCTATCATTATGTTTTTATAATCTTCGCAGGCTTTAAAGTTGTCTGCTATGAGTACTTTTCTATTTTGTACATTAAAAAGAGGAATGGTTCTATCAAAGTCTGTTCCTCTTGAAATTATCAAGACATCCGGTGCTTTTCCATTAACTAGTCTGGCGTCAAGTGTAGGTCTATCATGTCTCACTGTATTGCCGCCTATGACAAGCAGGTCACAGACATCTCTCATAGCATGCACGTTTTCACGTGAAGCTTGTGAGCTTATAATTCCACCGTCAGTTGTGCCGTTTAATCTTTGTGCCCATTTAAAAAAAACAAAGCGACTCTCTTTGAACATGCGAAAAGGTTTTAGTAAATCCTCACACTCTTTTTTTAATACATCTGTTTCAACTTCAATTCCACATGCCAGAAGTTTTTCATTTCCACATGCCGCTTCTGCATTAAAATCACGCGAGCCGACATAGACTTTTTTAATGCCAAGTTGTGAGATCAAAGATGCACATGAGGGAGTTTTGCCTTGATGAGAGCATGGTTCAAGCGTTGTAAATACTGTAGTTTCATGAAAAATATTGTTATGGTTATTTAATAAAAATTTATGAATATCAGAAGATTGAGATAGAGTTAAAATTGTATGGTCGTTTGTGAGTTTAAAATAAGCACTTTGAAGTGCTAACACTTCAGCATGTGCAAAGCCAGCTTTTTGATGTGCTTCAACAGCCAGTAATTCAGAGTGTTTTCCAACTACAGTGCAACCAACTGCAGGATTTGGGTAAGTCACACCTTGATATTTCCAAGCTTCTTTCAAAGCAAGGCTCATAAAAAAGTTAGAGTCGACTACCATTCAAAATATGTTTTTGCTTTATTAATATCGTTGAATTCTAATTCAACTTCTTCACCGTCGATATCAAGAAAAATTTTAGAGCCTTCAACTTTTGTTAAAATTCCTCTGTATTTCTCTTTGTCTAATGCGAGTATTGATACTTTTTCACCGATAGATTTAGTGAAGTGACCAAGATTACTTAGTTTTCTCTCTATTCCGGGACTTCCTACTTCTAGTCTGTAATCACCTGAAACAGGTGGTGAAACGTCAAGCAATGGAGAAATAAGATGTGTTAGCTCGACACAGGCGTCCATACTGACACCTTTTTTCTTACCGTCTATAAGTTCATTTGAAAGTACACTTACACGGTAAATAGTCTCATCATTTTCATTTACAATGCTTGTGTCATAAAGTTCTAAACCAACTGATTTTACAAGTGAA
>JAGXIA010000077.1 GCA_024635885.1 Helicobacteraceae bacterium
AAATATGAGGCAAGCTCAAGATAAACATGTCCAGTCAATTCAAGAGCTGGAAGGTCTACTTCATGGAGCTATCGAGTCAGTTGAGGCAACAGATGAAATGTTGCTGGATATGATTGAGAGTTATCTAAATATGGACACAACACATATAAAATCAACTGAAAACAGCATAAGGGTGGACTCTGAAGTAAAGAAACTTGAACTGCACTTTAAAGCACTTTCAGAACTGGGTCTAAAAGCAAAAATAAATGTAGATGAACTGGAAAATTTTTCTAAAGCAATAAAAAAGTCTATCGAATCACAATCTGATATATTGAATAAACCAACAGACAACACAAGAATTGAATTACCAAACTCTTTTGAAAAACTGAATAAAACCTTATCTATTTTAATCAATAAGTTCCAAAACGATTATGAGGTGTTTTTAAATCAACTTTCTAAATTAAAAAGTAAGTATATTTAACTAAGAGTTTAATACTAAATACTTATATTTTTGAGGGTGACATATGCTACAATTATCAAAATTAAAAATACAAGGATATAAAATGCGAAAACGTAACCTTACGGCACTTTTACTTGGTGCAGCTCTTTTTACTGGAATGGGTATGACATCTGCAAGTGCAGAAAGTATGAAATGTGGTACTGGCAAATGCGGAGAAGTAGAATCTACTAAATCTGTTACAAAATGTGGAGCTGAGAAAAAAGCTGTAATTAAAACTTCAAAATGTGGTGCTGAGAAAAAAGCTGAAAAATGTGGAGCTGAGAAGAAAGCTGCAAAATGTGGTGCAAATAAATAACTGCCACTTACAAGACCTTTAGCAGAGGAGAGATTAAACTTATAATACGATATTATTATCTGTAAGTTCACAAAGGAGTTCGTTATGAATTGTAAAGATGCATATATGAAATTTTCTCGTTTAAGCGAGCATGGAAAGTCACTCTCATTATTACTTGCGAGATTAACAGTTGCATATGGTTTTTATGAGCCAGCAAGGATGAAATGGAGTGACATAGATTCAGTTGCTCAGTGGTTTGGTTCTATTGGTATCCCATTTCCAGCGCTAAATGCGTATATGGCAGCAACTACAGAAGCTACAGGTGTTGTTTTATTAACTCTTGGACTATTGACTCGTTTAATTTCTTTACCTCTTATCGTTGTGATGATTGTAGCAATTATTACAGTACATTTACCGCACGGTTTTTCAGCAGGAGAAAATGGTTTTGAAATACCATTGTATTACATGTTGTTTTTATTTATATTTGTAGCAAATGGAGCTGGAAAATTTAGTCTCGATAGATTGATTTTCGGTGAAAAAACTAACTAAAGAACTTTTAACAAATTATATTAGGCAGATGAATATTTGTTATTATCTGTCTCATATTTCTAATGCCAACATCACAGGCTAAATATCTTTTATCCACTTAGCTATCATCAATAGTTCATCTTTATCAATACTATGGTCTTTCTCATAGCTTTTAAACTCTATTTCAAAGCCACCATCTTGAAGAATTTTTACTTGTTCTTGTGAAGTTTTAAAAGCTAAGACAGTGTCATTGGTTCCATGTGTGCAAAGCCAATTTGAGTTTTTAAGGTTTTGGTTCATCTCTTTTAGAAGTTTGTGCACATCATATATATAACCGCTTACAGCGATATAACCAGCCAATACTTTATGGTATCGTGCTCCAAATTCAAAAGTAAGAAGTGAGCCTTGTGAAAAGCCGAATAAGAAACTCTCGTGAGCATTGTATTTTTCCTCAAACAACTCATCTAAAATAGTTGTCAGTACTTTACTTGAATACTCAATGCCAGGCAATTGTTTAGGTGGCATTTGATACCAGGAAAACCCCGTGAAATACTCAAAGGGGGCATCGAGTAAAAGGTAGTTCATATCATCTATATTTAAAAATGAGGGCAATGAAGTGAAACCTTCAGATGAATCACCACGACCATGTAAAATAATCATTAATTTTTTTGAAGGATTTTTTGAGGAGATAAAAATATTGTTCAGTGCTAAGTTTTTCATAACAAATTATACTGAAATTTATTCTATAAGCATAAGTATTTTACATTTTAGCAGCAACTGAATGAAAAATAATCAACAGATGATTTAAAAGGTAATAATTAGATGATATACTTCTGAATTATGCAATCAATTCAAAAAAATTAGTCTTGAAAAAATATATTTATAAAAGATGTAAGAATGTTTTTATAAATCAAAGATAAATTAATCTTAAATAGTATAAAATGTTTAAATAAATTAGTCAAAAATGAGGAAATGTTATGTCACTAAAAGTAGCTATAAATGGAACTGGTAGAATAGGTGTAATCGTAGCAAAGATTGTAAGCGAGAGAACAGATATTGAGTTAGTCGCATTAAATACGACTGCAAAACCAGAAATGCTTGCATATTTATTAAAATATGACTCTGTTCATAAAGGTATTAGTGCAAAAGTTATTGATGACAAGACAATTGAGATTAACGGCAAAAACGTAACAATGTTTAGTGAAAGAGATCCTGCAAAAGTTGATTTTGGCAGTTGTGGTGCTGAACTTGTTATTGAATGTACCGGTGTGTTTTTAACTACAGAAAAAGCAAAAGTTTTCTTACAAAATGGCGTTAAAAAAGTTGTAATGTCTGCTCCTGCAAAAGATGATACACCGACTTATGTATTGAATATTAATACAGATGATTATAAAGGTGAAACAATTATTTCAAATGCAAGCTGTACAACAAACTGTTTAGCACCTATCTGTAAAGTTTTAGATGATGAATTCGGAATTGTTAACGGACTAATGACAACAATCCACTCTTACACAAATGATCAAAATGTTTTAGATGTGAAGCATAGCTCAGACATGAGAAGAGCAAGAGCCGCTGCTATAAATATGATTCCAACTACAACTGGCGCTGCTAAAGCGATTAGTTTAGTAATGCCTCAACTTAAAGGCAAACTAAATGGTTACGCAATGAGAGTTCCAACTGCAGATGTTTCCGTAGTTGATTTAACTGCTAACTTAAAAATAGATGTAACAAAAGAAGATATTATTGCCGCTATGGAAAAAGCTGCAGCTGGTAGCTTTAAAGGTTTACTGGAAGTAGACAATGACAAAAGAGTATCTAGTGACTTTATAGGTAGCACATACAGCTCAACTTTTATTCCGGATATGGTAAGTGTTGTAGATGGAAAAACTGTAAAAGTTTTAGCTTGGTATGACAATGAATGGGGATACAGCAGTCGTTTAGTCGATATGTGTGTTTTTGTCGGAAACAAATAATGTTAACATTCAACAAGCATTTTTTAGCTGCTCAGACTTCTGAGTCTAAAAAGATAATAAATGACGCCGTTGAAGTTTTGAGAGATGAGATGCAAAGTGAGAAAGTTGGTTATTACAAATTACCGACTCTCTCCTTGCAGTTTATTGAGCAGTTAAAAAAGATTGATACATCTTCTTTTGAACAAATAGTTATTATGGGAATAGGTGGCTCATCTTTAGGGATAAAAGCTATAAACTCTATTCTTCGTCCTATTACACCAAATGCAAAAGAAATTATACTATTTGAAAATTCTGATCCTCTTACGATTACTGAAAATCTAGTTAAAATAAAGAAAGAAAAAGCTTGTTTTTTTCTTATTTCCAAATCTGGCTCAACTATTGAAACAACGTCTACATTTAAGACAATTGTTAAGCATTGCAAAATAGATATGAAAACTGATAATAATCGCATTTTTGCCATTACGGACAAAGGTTCTTCACTTTCAGTTTTTGCACAACACTATAAATTTCATGAGTTTAATATTCCAGAGAATGTAGGTGGACGTTTTTCAGTCTTAAGTGCTGTTGGTGTTGTTCCGCTTCAACTTGCCGGATACGATATGACTAAGTTATTGAATGGTGCAGAGGGCTTTATATCAAGATTTTTTGATGGCAAAGAAGATCATATTTTAGAAAAAGCCTACTCTTTTTATGAGAACTCTAAAACACAAAATATTAATGTTGTATTCTCATATGCTGATAGACTTGAAGACCTGACAAAATGGTATGTACAGCTTTGGGGTGAATCTCTAGGTAAAATAGACCAAGACGGCAATAGAGTTGGATTAACTCCGATTGGTATTATTGGCGCTGTTGATCAGCACTCTTTTTTACAGTTAGTTATAGAAGGTCCGAAAGATAAAAGTTTAACTTTTATAAATATTGAAGATTTTAAAAATGATCTTTTAATACCGGATATTACACTGTACGGAATTGAGAAGACTAACTTTATAAATAATAAAAGTTTCACTACTCTTATAAATGCACAGTGTGAAGCAACTATGCAAAGTGTAATGCAGTCTGGCGTAAATACAGATGCCATTACTTTAGACTTTATTTCAGAAAAGAATATTGGTGAATTGATAGTTTATTTTGAGCTCTTGACATCACTAATCGGCGCAATGTTTAAAGTAAATACTTATAATCAGCCAGGTGTTGAATTAGGTAAACAAATTTTATATAAAAATTTAGAAAATTCTTAAGGTCAATTAATGAAACTTCATTCATATCATATAAATAAAAAATACACTACTAGCGTAGCTTATTTCTCAATGGAGTTTGCAATTGATCAAGCTCTTAAAATATACTCGGGTGGTTTAGGCTTTTTAGCCGGATCACATATGCGAAGTGTATTTGATTTACAACAAAATGTAGTCGGAATTGGAATATTATGGAGCTTTGCTTATTATGATCAGACGCGTAATGAAGACCGTACCCTTAAACCGATGTATACGAGAAAATTTTATTCATTTTTAGAAGAATTACCGGTGAGAGTAATTGTCAGAATTAATAATCAAGATGTAACTGTAAAAGCATTTTTACTTCGTCCAGAAATTTTCGGTTCAGCACCAATGATTTTATTATCAACAGATACTGATGAAAATGATCATTTATCTCGTACTATTACACATAAACTTTATGATGGAAATGAAACAACTCGTATAGCCCAAGAGATAGTTCTCGGAATAGGCGGAACTAAGGTTCTTGAAGCTATTAATCATAAGGTAGATATTTATCATATGAACGAAGGACATGCGCTTCCTCTTGTATATGAGTTATATAATCGCTTTAACGATATGCAAGAGGTAAGAAAACATGTAGTTTTTACTACGCATACACCTGAAGCTGCTGGTAATGAAGTACATAATATTTATGTACTTCGTGACATGGGCTTTTTTGCTGGAAATAGTTTAGAGACTGTTCGTAGTATTAGCGGTTATGAAAATAGTGATAATTTCAGCTTAACAGTTGGAGCTCTTCGAAGTGCAAAAAGATCAAATGCTGTTTCAAAAATACATGGTATTGTATCTCAAGATATGTGGAAAGATGTAGAAGGCAAATGTGAGATTATATCTATTACAAATGCCCAAAATAAAAAATATTGGACAGATAAAACACTTCTTCGTGCTTTGGATGAACATGAAGATTATGAACTTATAGCTAGAAAAAAACATCTTAAAAAAATACTATTTGAAGAAGTGGCTGACCAGACAGGTAAATTATTTGACCCAGAAGTATTAACAATAGTTTGGGCAAGAAGATTTGCTGAGTACAAGCGTCCTGGTCTATTGAAGTATGACTTTGATCGATTTGTCGGCTTGATTGAAAATAAAGAAAAACCTGTTCAAATTATATGGGCTGGTAAACCATATCCAACTGATTATGGTGCTATGGATATTTTCAATGAGTTAGTTTTGCTTAGTCAAAGATACAAAAATATAGCCGTTCTGGTAGGTTATGAACTGGCTTTATCTAAGCTACTCAAGCAAGGAAGTGATATTTGGTTAAATACTCCAAGAATCACAAGAGAGGCTAGTGGTACCAGTGGTATGACAGCAACAATGAACGGCTCAATTCATTTCTCAATTAATGATGGTTGGCATCCAGAATTTGCAAGAAATGGTAAAAATGCATTCACAATACATGAAGTTGATTATAGGTTAAGTTCTGCTGAACAAGATAAAATAGATAACAAGAATATGATGTATATTTTAGAAGATAAAATAATCCCTATTTATTATGACAAGCCCGAAGAATGGGTTTCAATAATGAAAAATGCGATGAGAGAGATTGACCCGGAATTTGACTCAGGCAGAATGGCAAACGAATATTATGTTGAAATGTTCGATTATAAGGCTTAGACAGATGACTTTAAATATAGGGTTGAAACAATGGCATTAGCAGTAATGTGTTCTGGTGGTGATGCACCAGGAATGAATCCGGCTATAAAAAAATTTGTTGATTATGCGCAAAAAAAAGACCAAGTCCCATATTTGATTTATGATGGATTAGAGGGCTTGATAGACAATAAAATAAAAAAAGCAACACATCATGAGGTGGCGGGAATAGTCCACATTGGGGGAACTATTATCCGTTCTTCTCGCTCGAAACGTTTTTTTGAATATGAATACCGCTTACAAGCATTTAATAATCTTAACTTGCATGACATACAAGGTGTTGTAGTCCTAGGCGGAGACGGTTCTTTTCGTGCTATGCAAAGATTTAGTTCAGAGTTTGATATAAATTTTGTTGGAATACCCAGTACCATAGATAATGATATTTATGGAACAGAATATTGTCTAGGTGTTGATACTGCATTAAATGTAATTAGAGATGCACTAGATAAAATACGAGATACGGCAGCATCATTTAATCGTGCTTTTTTAATAGAAGTTATGGGAAGAGACTGTGGCTATCTTGCTGTTGTATCTGCTATGATTAGTGGAGCTGAAATTTGTATCATCCCAGAAGTTGAATTCAAACGTGATGAAGTTGAAAAAAAATTAACACAAGAAATAAAGGATGGGCGAAATTACATTTTAGCCATTATCTCCGAGGGCGCTAAAAAAACATCTGAGATCCATGAATGGATTCAAGATAAACTAGGACTAGAAACCAGAGTAAGTATTTTAGGACATATTCAAAGAGGTGGAAACCCTTCTGTATATGATCGTATGATGGCTTTTGATTTTACAATTCAAGCTGTTGACTATTTACTTTCTCACAACGACTCTAATAAAGTTGTAGTATTTAATAAGGGTGAATTTAGTTTTATGGAAATTGAAGATGTTGTATCAAATAAATACGAGTTACCTGAACATCTTTTAAATGCAATTAATTATTTAGATTAAAAAGGACTAAAATGAAAGCAGTAGTAATGGCAGGTGGGTTTGGAACTAGAATTCAACCACTTACACACTCAAGACCAAAACCAATGTTACCAGTTGTAGATAGACCTATGATGGAACATACAATGATGATGTTGAAGGACTTAGGCATTACTGA
>JAGXIA010000078.1 GCA_024635885.1 Helicobacteraceae bacterium
GGTATCAGTATGTTAACTGCCGGTATTGTTCTATCAATTATGATTTTACCTTTTATGGCAGCTGTTACACGTGACGCTATGAATACAACTCCAGATATACTCAAAGAGTCAGCCTATGCACTTGGCGGAACAAAATGGGACGTAATAAAAGATGTCATCATCCCTTACGCAAAAGCTGGAATTATTGGTTCATTTATTCTAGCTTTAGGTCGTGCAATTGGTGAGACAATGGCTGTAACCTTCGTTATGGGTAATGTCCACAATATTTCATTAGACTTAACAGCTCCGGCAACTTCTATACCGGTTACACTTGCAAATGAGTTTACAGAAGCTAGCGCCGGACTTTATACTTCGTCTCTTTTTGAATTATCGTTGTTGTTACTTGTAATCAGTTTTACAATTATTTCTATCGCTAAATTCTACTTCTTACGCAGAAAAAGGATAGCATAATGACGCATACTACTAAACGTATAATAATGAATAATATAATTATGACTCTTTCTACTATATCTGCAATAATTGGAATAGGATTTTTATTCTGGATTCTGGGTGTTTTAGTTATTAACGGAGTTGATGCTCTGAGCTGGACTATTTTTTCAGAGGTAGGTGCGCCTCCCGGGTATGCAGAGAGTGGATTAAAACATGCGCTTATTGGTCAACTCTTAATTGTCGGGCTTGCAACTGTTGTTGGTGTTCCTCTTGGAATTTTGGCAGGAACATACTTAAGTGAGTACGGACAAAAGTCAAAACTTGCTGAGACTATACGTGATATCTCAGACATTATGATGAGTGCTCCAAGTATTGTTATTGGTGCCTTTGTCTATGCAGTCGTTGTAGCTCCAATGGGACATTTTAGCGGTTGGGCAGGTTCTATTGCTTTGACGATTATTATGTTACCTATTATTTTACGAACAACCGATGATATGCTTAACTTAGTTCCATCAACGCTTCGTGAAGCTGCCTTTGCTCTTGGTGCTCCAAAGTATAAAGTTATTATTCAAGTAGTATACCGTGGAGCAAAAGCTGGAATTTTAACAGGTATACTTCTTGGTGTTGCCCGCGTAGCAGGAGAAACTGCTCCACTACTATTTACATCATTTAATGATAACTTTTTAAATACCGACATGAATGAGCCTATGGCCTCATTGACTGTAACTATGTATAATTATGCAACTTCGCCATATGAAGATTGGCAGAAATTAGGCTGGGCAGCTGCATTTATATTAAGTATGTTTATTTTAACTCTAAACATTCTAGGAAGACTATTTTTACTAAAGAAAAAAGGCAGATAATGGCAACAATTATTGATATAACAGAAGAAAGTGTACTTCAAGTAAAAGACTTTGAATTTACTTATGCTGGAAATGATGCACCTAGTGTGCATAAAACAACAATGCCCATCGCAAAGAATAGTATTACGGCACTTATTGGACCATCTGGCTGTGGCAAGACTACACTTCTTAGATGTTTTAACCGTATGCATGATCTCTATCCAGGTAACAAATACGATGGTGACATTATGTTTAAAGGTAGAAATATTCTCCAAGCTAAAGAAGATCTGATCAACCTTAGAATTCAAATTGGAATGATTTTTCAAAAACCTACAGCATTTCCTATGAGTATTTTTGACAATGTTGCGTATGGTATGAGACTTCAAGGTTTGAAAAACAAGACTGAGCTTGGTGACCGTGTAGAAAAAGCGCTCAAAGATGCAGCTATTTGGAAAGAAGTAAAAGATAGACTTAAAGCTGATGCAAATGGCTTGTCCGGTGGTCAACAACAAAGACTTTGTATAGCCCGTGCTATTGCAGTTGAACCAGAAGTACTTCTTTTTGATGAACCAACTTCTGCACTTGACCCAATTTCTACTTCAGGGATAGAAGAATTGGTTGTAGAGCTTAAAGACAGAATGTCTATTATTATTGTTACACATAATATGCAACAAGCTGCTCGCGTAAGTGACTATACAGGTTTCATGTACTTAGGAGATCTTATAGAATTAGGTCGCACTGAAGAGATGTTCGTAACTCCAAAAGAAAAACTTACAGAAGAATATATTACTGGTAAATTTGGTTGATAAGCAATCCAGATTAAAAATAAAATAAATAATAAAAGGAATAATATATGTCAACAAAATATGATACAAAAATAGGCAGTATCAGAGAGATGATGTCAACACTTTTAAGAGAGATATCAGAAGCAAATAAAATGTCATTAGATGCATTTATTTCAAAAGATCAAGAGATGTTTAAAGAGGCTCAAAGAAAGTTAGCTAATATAACTGCCCAAGGCGATAGCATTGACAATGAAATAATTAAAACTTTTGCTTTATATGGTCCAGAAGCAAGAGAACTTCGCTCTTTAGTTGCTTATTTAAAAATGACTAATGAAATTATACGTATTGGTGAGGGTGTAAAAAAATATGCTCGCCGTATGAGAGAGCATGTACATAGTGAATGTAATTTAGAGCCTTTAAGCGGGACTATCATACAGTTACATAAAAGCACGATAACAGCGCTTGATTCAATTTTAAAATGTTTCACACAAGAAGATGATTGTAATATTAATGATTTTTATACGAAAATAATGGTTGAAGAGAGTAAAAATGATGATCTGTTCTCCATTTTAGAAAAAGAAATTATGGGCTTAATTATAGACGAAAGAGAATTATCCATAGAGTATGTAAATGTTTTAGGAACACTGCGTAGACTTGAACGATCATGTGATCGTTCTTTAAATGTTGCTAATTTAATGATGTATGCACAAAAAGGTGGGGAAATTAGTATTTACAGCTAAACTATACTAAATCTACCTTACTTAAATTTTATAATTTAAGTAAGGGTCTACACTTCTAAGAATCATAAAAATATAACTTTACGAAACAAAAAACGAGATGATTAATTTTTCATCACTATTAAATATTTTATTGAAACTAAATCAGATATACTTACAAGAGATTATATTCAGGAGAAATGAATGGGAAAATTTGTTAACAATACAGAAGAGTTTTTTACTTTTTGTGAAGAAAATGATGTACAATTTGTAGACTTTAGATTTACAGATATTAAAGGTGCGTGGCATCATGTTAGTTATAGGATGAGTGCTGTAAACGCTGGTCAGCTTGAGGGTGGTTTACCGTTTGATGGTTCATCTATAGATGCATGGCAACCAATTAATAAATCAGATATGCTACTTAAGCCTGATGTTGCATCTTCATTTTTAGATCCATTTACTGCTGATCCAACCATTATTGTTTTCTGTGATGTTTATGATATTTACAAAAACCAGGCATATGAAAGATGTCCACGTTCAATAGCAAAAGCTGCTCTTAAGCACGCTGAATCTTTAGGTATCGCTGATACTGCTTACTTTGGTCCTGAAAATGAATTTTTTATGTTTGATAATGTAACTTTTGTTGACAGCATCAATGAATCTGGTTACAAAGTTGACAGTGAAGAGGGTGAATGGAATTCAAACACTCAATACGCAGACAATTACAACACAGGTCACAGACCAGGAACTAAGGGTGGCTACTTCCCAGTTGCTCCAACAGATTCTGGTGTAGATATCCGTGCTGAAATGATGCAAATATTGGAACAGGTTGGTTTAGAAGTTATTCTTGGTCACCATGAAGTTGCTCAAGCTCAGCACGAAATCGGTATTGTTTTCTCTGACATCATCGGTGCAGCTGACAATGTTCAAAAATATAAATATGTTGTAAAAATGGTAGCACACCTTAACGGAAAAACTGCTACATTTATGCCTAAACCAATGTATGGCGATAACGGTAACGGTATGCATGTCCATCAGTCATTATGGAAAGATGGTAAAAACCTTTTCTATAAAGAAGGAAATTATGCGAATGTATCTGAGATGGGTATTAACTACGTTGGCGGTATTTTTAAGCATGCTCGTTCAGTTGCAGCGTTTACAAATCCTACAACAAACTCATACAAAAGATTACTACCGGGCTTTGAAGCACCAAGTGTTTTAACTTACTCTTCTCAAAACCGTTCAGCATCTTGCCGTATTCCTTACGGCGCCGGTGAAATGGCAACTCGTGTTGAGATGAGATTCCCTGACTCTACAGCTTGTCCTTACTTGGCATTTGCTGTAATGATGATGGCTGGACTTGATGGAATTCAAAACAAAGAAGTTCCAGTTGGTCCAATGGATGAAGATTTATATGAACTTTCTTTAGATGAAATTCGTGAAAAAGGACTTCCTCAATTGCCTCACACTCTTCGTGGTTCACTAGAAGCACTTGTGCGTGATAACGACTTCTTAAAACCAGTTTTCACTGATGAGTTCTTAGATGCATATAGACATTACAGATTTGAGCGTGATGTATTTCCAGATGAAGGTCGTCCAACTGCTTACGAGTTTAAAACTACTTACCAGTGTTAAGCTTTTAATAGCTTAACACCCATTTCCCACTAGCGTGGGAATAACTCCCTTCCCCATAGAATGTAATAATTTTTTTATTTTTTTGCTATAATAAAACAAATCTTATAATCAGCAGAGTTCAATGTCAAAAGATGATACCCAAGAGTTAATTAATAATATTGTTAAATTATCGGCTAAATCTCTTAATGGATTAGATAAAAATATAACTAAATTTATTGACATCTACTATTCAAAAGAAAAAAAATATGAACGTGCCCTCAAACAAAATCAATTCTTTTTAAAAGAATGGGATAAACAAAATATACTATCAAACAAAATAAATAAAAGAAAAGATTTCATGCTAGAACAGCAATCAAGGATGGCTGCTATGGGTGAGATGATGGATGCAGTTGCCCATCAATGGAAACAGCCTCTTAACTCTCTTAGTATGCTGAGTGATCTCTTACGCGATGATTACAAGAGGGGTCTTTTAGATGATGCTTATATAGAAGACATGACTGATACTGCAAACCAGCAAATAGAATATATGATAAGCACTCTAAATGAATTCAGAACCTTTTTTAGACCTTCAAAAGATGTCCAACAATTTAGTATTTTCAACTGTATGCAGAGTGTACAGGTTTTATTAAAAGATGAACTTATATCTCAAAATATAAATCTACATGCAGACATAGATGTAAATATAACTATAGAAGGTATACCAAATGAGTTCAAACATTTATTTATAAATTTAATAAGCAATGCTATAGATGCTTTCAATGAAAAGAATATAAAAAAAAGAGAGATATATGTAAAAACATATCAAGAAAATGACAAAACATATATAGAGTTTGAAGATAATGCTGGAGGAATTCCAGATAATGTAATCAATAATATCTTTAAACCAAATGTTACAACAAAAAAAGAAGGTAAAGGGACAGGTATTGGCTTGTATATGAGTTCGCAAATAGTTCAAAAACACAACGGAAGCATAAATGCACACAACTCTCATATAGGCGCTTTTTTTACAATAATTTTAGAATAATAAACTATTTAAAACTACCCAAAATTCTATAATCATAAATTCGATATAATTTCATCAATGATAGAACTAAGAGTGTAGCTGTCAAATTTCAAGTTTTAAAGGATTCATAATGAATCAGATACCATATGGTAAGTATAAGCCTTACCCAAAAATAGATTTGCCAAATAGAAAATGGCCAGAAAACACAATAACAGATGCTCCATCATGGTGTAGTGTAGATTTACGAGATGGAAATCAGGCACTTATTAACCCTATGGATATGAACAAAAAACTTGAACTTTTTACACTCTTATTAAAAATTGGTTTCAAAGAAATCGAGGTTGGTTTTCCCTCTGCGTCTAAAGTAGAATTTGACTTTTTACGCCGTTTAGTTGATGACAAACTTATTCCTGATGATGTTACGATTCAGGTTCTTGTTCAAGCAAGAGAACATCTAATTGCTAAAACATTTGAGTCATTAAAAGGTGTTAAAAAAGCGACTGTTCATATTTATAATTCAACTTCTGTTGCCCAGAGAAAAATAGTGTTCAAAAAAAATAAAGAGGAGATAATTGCTCTCGCTTTAGAGGGTGTAGATTTAGTCAAAAAATATGAAAAAAAACATGATGGAAAAATTTTCTTAGAGTATTCTCCAGAAAGTTTTACAGGAACTGAACTAGAATTTGCTGCAGAAATTTCTAATGCAGTAACTGCTCGTTGGGGTATTAGTGAGACACGTAAAGTTATCATTAACTTACCTGCTACTGTAGAAATGTCAACTCCAAATATTTATGCTGATCAAATCGAGTGGATGGCTAAGCATTTACATAATCGTGAAAATGTAATTATTTCAACTCACACACATAATGATAGAGGGACTAGTGTAGCTGCAACTGAACTTGCACTTCTTGCTGGTGCTGATAGGGTAGAGGGAACACTCTTAAGTAATGGTGAAAGAACTGGAAACGTAGATATTATCACTTTAGCCCTTAATATGACAACTCAAGGAGTAGATTCTAAATTAGATTTTTCTAATATAGATGAAGTTATAAAAGTCGTTGAAAGATGTACAGAGATAGATACACATTTTCGCCATCCTTATGTAGGAGAGTTGGTTTATACTGCTTTTTCTGGTTCTCATCAAGATGCAATAAATAAAGGATTAGCATACCAAAAAGTTAAAAAAGACAAATTTTGGGAAGTTCCTTATTTACCAATAGATCCCGGTGATGTTGGAAGAACATATGAAAGTATAATTAGAATCAACTCCCAATCTGGTAAGGGAGGAGTAGCTTATATACTAGAAAAAAACTATGGCTTTCAACTACCAAAAGCAATGCACCCTGAAATTGGTCGATTAGTACAAAGTGTTACAGAAGAAAAGGGTAAAGAACTTGATGCCAAAGAGATTTTTAAAATATTCAAAAAGAACTATTTTAACCTAAAAGAGCATCTTACTTTAATTGATTTCAATGTAAGTTCAAACAAAAGAGTAGCAACTTGTATTTTAACCTACCTCTATAATGGTAAAGAAATAGTAGCAAATGGAGAGGGAAATGGTCCTATTGATGCTTGTAAAAATGCACTCATGAAAGATTATGATAAAAAATTTACAATTAACTCCTATTCTGAGCACTCCCGTGGTGATAAGAGTTCCGCAGAAGCTGTTGCTTATATAGAGATTCAAACTCCAGAGATTTTATCTTGCTTTGGTATAGGAACAGACAACGATATAGCTACAGCTTCAATAAAAGCTCTTTTTTCAGCTTTAAATAGAGCATATAAGTAAGCACTTTCATCAAAGATGCTTAATAATTGACTAATTATTAAGTATCAAACCTTCTTTGTGTAGTATAATATATTAGTAAATAATTAAACTTATGAAGAGGTGTTTTTTATGTTAGAAAAGTCGACAGAACTTCACGATAAATTTTGGGAAATTTTTTCTCAACAAGATAGAAATAAAATTGATGAGTTTAAACTGTATATGGATAAATTTGCAATAAACTTTAATCTATATAAAGATGGAAATTTCATAGAACAATCTTTACCTTTTGATGTAATACCGAGAATTATTTCAAAAAAAGAGTTTACAAAAATTGAAAAAGGTTTACAACAAAGAGTTCAAGCCTTAAACCTCTTCTTAGAAGACTTATACACAGATGCTAAAATCGTTAAGGAAGGTATTGTTCCACAAGAATTTGTAGAACAGGCAAGTGGCTACTTAAAAGAATTCGTTGGCTTTTCTCCATCAAAAAAAATCAGGGCACATATAAATGGAATCGATCTCGTTAAAGATTCTGCTGATGATGAGTGGGTTATTCTTGAAGACAATTTAAGAGTACCAAGTGGTTCCAGCTATCCACTGTCAATTCGCGACACTTATAGAAAAATTTATCCTGACTTTTTTGAACATATGAAAATTGACCCTATTAAAAACTACCCGAGTATTATTGCTAATGCGATGGATTATGTTAACACTGGTGGTTTGAATGTCGTATTGACTCCGGGAAGATATAATTCAGCTTACTATGAGCACAGTTATCTTGCAGAAAAGTCTGGTGCCTTACTTGTTCGTCCACATGAACTTACAGTAGTAGATAAAAAAGTATATTTTAAAAACTATAATGGAAAACTTATTAGAGTTGGTTCAGTGTATCGTAGACTTGATGATGAATTTATGGATCCTAAGTTTTTTAATCCTGAGAGTCTTATAGGTGTTCCGGGAATAGTTGAATCTTATTTAGCTGGTAATGTTGCTCTTTTAAATGCTATTGGAAATGGCGTTGCTGATGACAAAGGTATATATTATTTTGTTCCCAAGATGATTAAATACTATCTTGGCGAGGAACCAATACTTAAAAATGCACCAACCTACCTTCCTTATTTTAAAAAAGATATGGAATATATCTTTAATAATATGGAAAAATTAGTTATTAAAGATGTTGCAGAGGCTGGTGGATACGGTGTATTATTTGGTCATGAGATGTCAGCTATACAAATGGAAGATTTAAAAACAATCGTGAAAGCAAATCCAAGACGTTTTATTGCTCAAGAACTCATTGAGTTCTATGATGAAAAGTGTTACTTAAATAAAGATTTACAAGACAGAAAAGCAGACTTTAGAGCTTATGTTGTTGTAGCTGAAGACGTAAAAGTTTGGAATTGCGGACTAACAAGATATGCACTTGAAGAGGGCAACTATTTAGTGAACTCATCCCAAGGTGGTGGGTTTAAAGATACTTGGGTAATGGAGTTATAATGGAAAAATATATTACAGGAAATGTAGCTACAAACCTATACTGGTTGGGAAGATATTTAGAACGTACCACAATCACATTACGTGAAATAAGTACTGCATATGATAAAGTAATTGATATTGATAAAGATGCTGGTGTTAAATTGTATGATAAATTTGATGTAAAATTGAAATATGTAAATGCCTATGACTTTTTAAAAGAAGCTATATTTGGTGAGCATAATGCAAATATCTTAAATATTTTAACAAATGCGCGAGAAAATGCAATTATCTGTCGTCACCTTCTAGACAGTGAAGCATTTGGTGAAATCATAGCGCTTCATGCACTATTCCTGAGTACTTACAATAATCATTTAGAGATTGATTATAACTTGATTGATCAGGCACAATCTCTTATTGGTGAAATCTTGAATGCACGTTCAAGGAGAGATCACAAAGCACTGAGTGACTCTTTTTTTAGAATAGGTAAAATTGTTGAAGAAGCAGATTATCGCATTAGATTTCATGAAGAAGAAGACCAAGAAATTATTCAGTCTATTTTTAAAGAAATAGATTCTATTTGTGAATCTTTAACTAAAGATCACGAAGAATTACCTAAAATACGAAGAGTAGGAGGAGCTACAAAAGATGATCTTCTTACTTCACTTAATGCCAAAGTAGATAAAATAATTACCGGCTAACACTTTAGCAGCAGTGAATGAATCACTGCTGGCTTTGAGATTGAATCTGCAGCGGTTGTATATTTTCTTTTCTCACATCAACCATAACAGACAAGTTACTATTTCCACTACTCATAACCACACCCTTCAATGGTGAAATATCATTATAATCTCTTCCTGAACCTAATAGTATATGCTGATCTTTTGGAATAATGTTATTAGTAGGATCAAATTCTATCCATCCTGAATTGGGTATATAAACAGCAAACCATGCATGAGACGCATCAACACCAAACAGCTTTTCTTCTCCTTTTGGAGGTAATGTTTCAATATAACCACTCATATATTTCGCGGGTAGACCAATTGTTCTAAGTGCTGATATAGCAAATTGTGCAAAATCTTGGCATACACCTTTTTTTGCTTCAAAAATTTCCTCAACAGGAGTGGTAATATCACTAAAACCAGATAAAAATTTAAAATCATTAAAAATACGCCCCATAAATTCATTAGTAGCGTCAAAAACATTCCTATTTAAATGAAATGACTCTTGCACATAGTCTTTGATCTGAGGATAACCTTTTGGGATTAGTGTAGATTCAAAAAGATACTGTTTCGCGCATAAATCATCAACATTGAATTTAGATAAACGTTCTATGGCACCGCTAAAAGTAATGTTGTTTTCTTTTGCACGATCAACATACTTTTCGATCAGCTCTGGAAATATTTCTACCTTTGATTTACCAACGACAGATAATGATTGATGGGGTTCTCTTATCAACATATGGGTATTGCTATTGCCAAACATATCTTTAAACTCATATGATTCATAAACATTAGGCTTAATATCTAAAGAAAAATCTAATACTTTTTGATATGAGTTATTTCTTGGTTTTAATCTTGCAATATTATGACTAAATGTCACACTGCTTTGATACTGAAACTCTGTTTTGTGGTAAATATTATATATCATAACTACTCATCATAATGTGAAAAATATGTATTTGAAAATTCATTGGAACACTTTAAAAACAGATCTGATAATTTTGCTAAAAGTTCATCCAATTCTAAATAAACACCTTCTTCTTCTTTAATTTGTATTATTGTTTTTAAATCTACAGATTCCAACAATTCTTGAACTTTCATAAGAGCATCTTCATATGGTGTCAAAATTACTTTTGCTTTAGGTAGTAATTTAAAATCCTTCAAAAGCTTATCAGCAACATATGTTAATGATTTTGGAAACTGTTTATTAAGTATTAAAAAATCAATAACATTTTCTAGATTTAGAGAACTTTTATAATGTGATCTATACGCATTGAAACTCTCCATAGAATTAAGCATTCCTTCTAACAAAGTATTTCTAATTGTTTTGTCTAACTTTAAACAAAGTATTGATCTCGCTTTAGAAATCAAAAGAAGGGCATCTTCTATTTTGTGGCCTATTTCAAATAAAACAAGACCTTGTTCTTTGAAAATACTCTCTTTTACAAGTTCTTTATAGGCCATTAGATAAATTAAAAATTTATCAAGTTCACTAGCTACAACAAGAGTTGAGTCCCCTTTTCTGTATGCAAACTCATTCCACTCTTTTTGCATTTTTTCAAATAATTTCCAAGATTCTATCGTTAGTAAATCTTTTAGATTAATATTAGTATTTGACAACATTGATATTGTAAAAGACAAAGAGCCTGACCTATATGTATCTTTAATCACTGAAGTTATTTCAACCATTGGAAAAATTTCAAGATTCTCTTTATTATTTAAATCCATAAAACCTGGGTAAGTCTTAGTCATATGTGTTAAAGCATTTTGTAAAATAATTTGCGATTCTTTTGAGGTCACAACTTCATATCTATAAAAATTTGTAATTTTTTTAATAATATGAATAAGTAATCTTGTTGTAGAAATAGATCTTGCAAGATATCTTCCAAGCCAAAACAGATTCGTAGCTTTTAGTGTTGATATTTTGTGAATTGATGTTTCAACATATCTAGTATGATTTAAAATATTTACTGGTGCAATATTGTAATCATCTTTGCCAAGAATCCATAAGTCTTTACTTATTCCTCCTTGCTTAGAAGAAACAATGAGACTGTCTTTGTTTTCAGACACTCTGACAAGTCCGCCATTCATAACTGAGTAGCCTTCATCTGTTTTAAGAGAATATGCTCTTACAACTACATTTCTAGGCTCAATAGCATCATCATTAAAATAAGGTACGGTAGAAAAATCAACTTCTTCTTGAGCAACATATTTATGAGGATTCTGCAATAATGAGTCTACTAAGCTACTGCGTTCTTCTTGAGATAATTTTTTTCCGAAATATATTCTAATCTGTTCTGTTCTATCTATTTTTTTCACTATTAGCGTATCTAAATTTGCCAGGACATAGTCGAGTGCTGTCTTTTGTCCGCACCACCATGTTGCAATTTGAGGAAGTATCAGCTCTTCTTTTAAAAAGTATTGTGCAATTTTTTTCATAAAAGGATTAAGTCCAACATTTTCAACAATAGCACTTCCTATTGGATTTATCATATTTAAATTATCTTGTCTCATAGCTTCAACAAGTCCGGCAATTCCTAATTCTGAATCATTTTTTAACTCTAGCGGGTCACAGTATCTGTCATCAACTCTTCTTAAAAGTGTGTTGATTTTCTTAAGACCACCTAGACTTTTTAGCCAAAGAGATCCATTTTTCATCAATAAATCTTCACCTTGAAGCATCTTAATCTCTAAATGAGAGCTTAAGTAGGCGTGTTCAAAGTAAGTTTCGTTATGAGGTCCTGGAGTAAACAATGCAACAGTTGAAAGGTCTCCGCCAGACAACTTTTTCAACAGAGCTTTATACTCTTCAAGAAAAGAAGCCAATTTCTGTCTTTCAACATTAGGATAAAGATCTTGAGTAATACTGTTCATAGTCAGTCTGTTTTCTATTGCATAACCTAAGCCTGAGGGGGCTTGTGTTTTGTCGTTGACAACCCACATTTTTCCGTCTGGTCCACGAGCCAAGTCTGTTGCATAAAAGTATAGATTGAAATCTTCTTTATATCCGAAGTCAAAAACTTCACTTGAAAAACCCTTGTGACTAAAAATAACTTCAGCAGGTACTATATTGTCTTTTATAAGTTTTTGTTCAGAGTATAAATCTTTAAATATCAGATTGAAAAGCTTAGCTCTCTGCTTGAGTCCTTTCTTGATGTCATCCCATTCTTCCTCTCCTATAACAAAAGGAATTGGATCCATGCTCCATGATCTGTTTACAGGTCCGTCAAGGTCATCATAAATATTATATGTAACCCCATTATCTTCTAAATACCAGTCAATTTCAGCTTGTTTTTCTCTTAGTTTATATAAGCCTGCATCTTCTATCTCTTTGACAACTTCTTTCCAGTTTTCTCTGATATTTTGATCACTATCATGCATCTCATCAAAAGATGATTCAGAAATATAACTGTCAAAAATATTCATTTACTGTTTTGCCCACTTTCTTCTTAAATCTAAAGTATTTGGATATTCTAAACTTTGATCTACTTCTTGAAATAAGAACACTTTGTCTTCTGGTCTCTCTTTAAAGTTAACTGCTCTGTTAGCACCATTTACATTTATTAAACTCTGTTGCACCACTGATGATGAAACATATTCTATTGCACCTTGAGTGTGATTAAAGTCTTGGAATCTGTTTATTCTTCTTGATTCCGCTTCACCGGCATTAATTGGGAAAGTCTCATATGTTCTTCCTCCAGGATGAGAAACATAATATGTCATACCGCCAATTGATCTTTCATTCCATTTGTCTACTATGTCAAAAGTCAATGGTGTATCAACTCCAATAGTTGGATGCAGAGCTGACCATGGCTGCCATGCTTTATATTTAACTCCTGCGACATACTCACCTTCAACTCCCGTAGGACTTAAAGGTATAACAACTGAGTTACATGTCAGTACATATCGCTCCGGCACAAAGTTATTTACTTTCACCTGTACTCTCTCTAAAGAGGAATCTACATATCGTGATGTTCCCTGAGAGCCACTTTCTTCACCAAGTACATGCCAAGGCTCGATTGCTCCACGAAGTTCCATATGTACATTCTCTACAGTTGCCATTCCATAGAGTGGAAATCTAAACTCAAAGAACGGGTCAAACCAGTCAAGCTCAAAACTGTAGCCTTCATTATTTAAAAACTCTACAATATCTTTAATGTCTTCTTTTACATAATGCTCTAATAAAAATTTATCATGAAGCTGAGTTCCCCAACGAACCAGTTTATGTTTGTAGGGCTTTCTCCAAAATAGTGATACAAGCGTTCTGATAAGAAGATTCTGCATAAGTGCCATTTTAGGATGTGGTGGCATATCAAACCCTCGAAGCTCCAAAATACCAAGTCTTCCTGTGCTTGAATCTGGTGAATAAAGCTTATCTATACAAAATTCAGATCTATGAGTATTACCTGTAATATCTGTTAACATATGGCGAAAAAGTCTATCTGTAAGCCAAAAAGGAACATCCTCACCTACTGGAATTTGAGAAAATGCAATCTCTAGTTCATAAAGGTTTTCCATTCTTCCCTCATCTACACGAGGCGCTTGAGAAGTTGGACCAATAAAAGCCCCTGAAAAAAGATATGATAGACCTGGATGATGCTGCCAAAAAGTAATGAGACTTCTAAGAACTTCCGGACGTCTAAGAAGTGGGCTATCCTCAGGCTTCATGGCCCCTATGGTAACATGGTTACCGCCACCTGTCCCAGTGTGTTTTCCATCAAGCATAAATTTTTCTGTTCCAAGACGGGATTCTCTTGCGTCATTGTAAAGAGTAAAGAGATTTGACGTTAAATCTTTCCATGAACTAACAGGCTGAATATTTACTTCAATAACACCCGGATCTGGGGTAACTTTTATAGTCTCTAAACGTAGATCATGCGCCGGTTCGTAACCCTCTAAAACAACTTTAATATCCAATTTTTTTGCTACTGCTTCTATGGAAGCTATAAGATCTAAAAATGCATCAGTATGATTTAAAGGAGGCAAGAATATATAAAGTTTCCCCTTTCTTACTTCAATATTTAAACCTGTTCTAATAAAAGTAGCAGCAGGATCATTTTTGATTGTAAGAGTCTCACCCTCTTCTAAACGTTTTGTAGCTTTTTTTAGAAATTTTTTAAGCTTTGGTGCTTTAGCAAAAAGATCCGGTTCAAAATGTAGAGGCAGTTCATTTTCAGGTTTTTCTATCAAAGAATCCATAGGAAGTCTAAGACCTAAAGGTGAATCACCCGGAATTAAGAAAAGTTTTCCTCTTCTAAACGACCAAAATGAGGTCATCCATTGATCCTCAGCATAGTTTAATGGTAATACATACCCGACAGGTTTACTTAAACCTTGGCCCAATACTTTTGCAATAGTATTTCTCTCTATCGCATTATCTATATCGTAATATAATGGGTCAATATCAATAGGAAGTTCTGCCTCTTTCATTATGTAATGAATAGGGTCTTCAAAAGCAGTAAGAACAGTTTCATTACTTACTTTTAATGTAAGAGCCAAAGAATCAATGAAATTTTTAGCATCTTCATCGCTATAAGTATACGTTTCATTCATGTTAGCTAATAAATTTGTATCTTTCCAAATTTTCTTGCCGTCTTTTCGCCAGATAATTGAAGTTTGCCATCTTGGAATCGGCTCACCAGGATACCATTTACCTTGAGCATAGTGAAGCATTCCACCTTTACCAAAAGAGCTTAAAAGTCTTCTGGCAAGAGTATCTGCCAACTCTCTTTTTTCTGGACCATCAGCTCCTGTATTCCACTGGTCTGATTCCATATCATCTATAGAAACAAAAGTCGGTTCTCCCCCCATTGAAAGTCTTACATCGTTTGCTTCAAGTTCTGAGTCAACGTCATAACCTAATTTGTTTATAGCATCCCATTGGTCATCACGATATGGTTTTGTAACACGAGGTGACTCAAAAATTCTTGTAACTGTGTTAGAAAACTCAAACTCTGTTTCGCATTTGTCACTTAAGCCTTCAATGGCATGAGCACTTTCATAATGTGCAGTACAAGCAAGAGGAATATGCCCCTCACCTGCGAAGAGTCCGCTTGTAGAATCAAGCCCAACCCAACCAGCGCCTGGTAAGTAAACTTCTGTCCATGCATGTAAGTCTGTAAAATCTTCTTCAGGACCACTTGGACCATCAAGCGATTTTTCATCCTGAGCAAGTTGTACTAAATAACCAGATACAAATCTTGCGGCAAGGCCTAAAGTTCTTAACACTTGGACAAAAAGCCAAGCGTAATCTCTACAACTTCCTAATTTCTTATCTAAAGTAACTTCACACGCTTGAACACCTGCTTCAAGGCGAACTGTGTACTTTAAGTAGTTGTATATTGCACTGTTTAGATAAACAAGAAAGTCATTAATTTTACGCTCTTTTAGGTCAAGTGTTTTCATAAACTTTTTAAGCTGTTTAGACTCCTCAGTCACTTCAAAATATGGAGTCAATTCTGCCTTTATAGCAGGCTTGTATTCAAATGGATATTGTTCAGCATACTCTTCAACAAAAAAATCAAAAGGGTTGATAGAAGTCAAATTTGCGATAACTTCAACCTCAATGCCAAACTCTTTCACTTTTTCAGGAAATACAACTCTTGCCAGATAATTACCATAAGCATCTTGCTGCCAGTTAATAAAATGATTTTCAGGTGTTATTTTCATAGAGTATGCCTCAATCGGCGTTCTACTATGAGGAGCTGGACGAAGTCTGATAGTATGCGGAGAAAGTGAGATATACTTATCGTATTTATAGTGTGTGTTATGAGAGAGTACAACTTTTAATGCCACGAAATATCCTTTAACTTTTGAGTAGAATAGATGATTTAAATTTATGATTGTATTATATCACTCTATACTCTAATCTAACATTAGGATTTGGTTAAAGAGTAACTTTGCTTAGCCCTATCTCCCCTGAGTTTTTTTTCGTTATGAGGCAGTCCTAGAAAAAGATAGTTTCCACATGCCCCCTCATAATAATTTTACACGCTCGTCATTGCGAGGAACGATGCAATCTCTGTGCGTATGAAGTAGACTGCCGCGCTTCGCTTGGCACGTGACGGACACACACTAAGTTTCAACCCTCCGTCACACTCAACTTGACTGGGTGTCTAGCCTGAATTAACGTTATATTTCCACATGCCGTGATATTTCCACTTTCCTTCTCGTTCTAATAAATCAATCCGTCAGATAATTTTGCAACACCTGCAGAGCCAAAGAATAGTTAATAAATCACGTTAAGAAAACAGAACTGTCTGAACGAAGTGAGTTTTCTGTTTTTAGTGGTTTATTTACTATTCTTTGGGAATCCGAAGGACTCGAAGCCGTTGGGAGAGCTTTTTGCTTACTTTTTTGCGGTGCAAAAAGTATGAGAGAATTCTTGATATATATAGATTTAAAAATTTTTGAAGTAATACAAATCTTGGCATGTGGAAATAAAAATCTAAACTAAAGAAGATTAAAAAAAGATCCACTCAGTTGAGTATATAAATTAGATTCCCAATCAAGTTGGGAATGAGGGGTTGTTGATTTTAGAGTGACAGGTTATCAACACTGGCTAACCCAAACTCCAACATCTAGATTTGATTCTGCAATACCTGCAAAAGAGCCTGAAATTGGAGGTACTGATTCAGCTAGTCTGGCTACCGCTACGGGAATGTGGTCAGAGCCTACAATATCTCCAATTGTCGGGTCAAAGCCCTTCCAACCGCCACCGGGTATGTAAACTTCAGCCCATGCATGAGTAGACCCTACTTCACTAGCCATTAGCGGTGCATAAAGGTATCCACTAACGAAGCGTGATGCCAGTCCTAAACATTTTACTGCTTCCATAAAGAGTAAGGCAAAATCACGACAAGAACCAGAACCTAAAGAGAGTGTTTCTTTAGCAGTTTGAACGCCAGGTTCTTCTCTTATAGTATAAGAAAATGATGTATATATATGGTGTGCGAGTCTCTGTAGTAATGTATAAGTTTGAACTGCTTCATAACTCTTATATACATTAAATATCCAATCATTCAATAGTACTCTTGTCTCTTCCTCTGGCAAAACCATGTAAGGTGAAAGAAGAAATTGGTCAGAAGAGTTATACTTAAAGGGGTAATCAATGGCATAATCAGAGACAATAAAGTCCAAAGGAGACTCGTTGTATTGCTGAATTATTACTTCGCTCTCTATTAAAAGTTGTTGCGTTTGTTGGTTAAAATTAGCTATTGCAACTGAATTACCCTCGACATCTCTATGCCAAAATATTTTCACTTCAGGAGTACTTTTTAAAACAAAAGATTCGATTCTAAGTTCGTAATCTTCTCTAGGACGTAAAAGTAAATTATGCGTTCCGAGTGTTACTTCAGATGAATAGTTGTAATAAGTACGATGAATAATTTTATAGCGTTGCATCTTTTATCCTAAAGTAGAGAAGCTGTTATCCTCAATTTTTCTTACATAAACATTTTGCGTGGCAGGATATAAGGCTGGTCCAAATTGATTATAAATGGCGACATCGGCCGCATCACGACCATAGCCTATAGCTACATATCCCCCTCTCACCTCAGCTTGTGTTGCATCGAACGAGTACCATCTGTCCCCAACATAAGCTTCAAACCAGGCATGAAGGTCCATAGGTTCTAAGCCGTGGAGATATCCCACTACCATACGTGCTGGGATACTAAGACTACGACACATTGCTATTCCAAGATGAGCAAAGTCTCTGCAAACTCCGGACTGTCTGGCATTGATTTCTACGGCTGAGAGTAAAGCCTCACTGTTTTCAGGCTCAAAACGAATGGTGTTTCGTAACCACATAGCGATTGCTCTGACCTGATCATAACCCAAAAGTTCACCTGCCGTGATTTCTGTTGCCATCTGACTAAATTGGTCTGCCTCACAGTAACGGCTAGGCAAAAGGTACATAAGAACAGGCTCCGGCAGATTTTGAATTTCTACAAAATGTGCTCCGGGTTTCTGATCAATATACTCCGTCGTCTTTACATCTGCAGCAGTATGTATTGTAAAAGTTCCAGGAGAAGCAATGAGTCTTTGACAAAGATTACCGTAAATATCCGTAAATTCCAGAACAGGAACACTTGGTACAATCTTGTACTCTTGCGAAGATATCCATTGGTTTGCACCACTGCGCGGCCTCAACATAAATATAAATGGGGTGGGCACAGTAATATCGAATGTTAAATCACAATTTATGTGTAACCACATACATTAAATCCTTTACATAAATAGGTAAAATATAAATTATTATCACGGTTATTCTATACCTATTTTGCTTAATTAGAAGTAGGTTTTTAAATTTGGTGCGGTTATACTTTAAATAGGAATAGACTCTATGCAAATACTTTGAAAAGCCTATAGCTTTTATTGGTTAATATACACTATAATATCACTAAGTAAAACAACCGTGTTTCGGTGCTTAAAATGCACTTTTCACTTCTAAAATATAATCCAATCCGAATTAACATACTTTACAGCAAGGTCGGAACCAGATGAATAATTTTTAAAATAAGGAACTACTAAATGCAAAAGCTCACACCAGAAGGTCAAAACTTAGTAAATGATCTCTCTAACCGATATAACTTAAGTCAAGAAGCTGTAATTCATATGATTGGTGCTGTTAATAATGGCGGAGGGAGTATGGCCCAATTTAACTGTCCTGAACTTGGCGGCTCAGGACAATGGATGAGAGGCGGTATGACAATGGTTGGTGACATGTTTAATAATGGTCTTAAAAACACTGTAAATAATTTGTGTTCTGAAATTTCTAATGCATTAGCAAGCATGACAATATTTCCTGTTATTCCTGCAGGAACAAAAGGCTCCAACCAATGGTGGCCGACAAATCTTGGTGTTCCCTTTAGCAGTGGTGCCCAAAATAATATACGCTATGCAGTATTTCCTCATAGACTTGCTATTGAGTTAAATGGAGAAGTAACCGTTTATGACACCTTAGATAATAATATCAGCGGTGTCTCTCAACAACAAGGAGGAGACACTTCTCTAACTTTTAGCAGCCAATACGGAACTATTTCTGTTTCAACTCTTCCTATAGTCTCTGGTCAAGGCATTCCACGTGCACCACAGACTAACTTTGCAGAGCCGGTACAAAATAATTTTTCTAATCCACTTTCAACGATGCCAAAGATGGACACTCAACAAAACGAACCAAAGATGGACATTAAACAGAACGCATCAGCTAACACAATTATAGAATTAATTCAAAAGCTATCTCAATTACGCGATGCCGGTGCACTAACCGATGATGAGTTTAATTCTAAAAAGAATGAGTTACTTAGTAGACTTTAAGTATTCTACCAAGCCTTTAGAGGGTATAATCGCATGAAATAATAATTGTAATCTAACTTTGTTAGACTTTAGCATGGGGGAAAAGTATGAATGAAAACATTAAAAAACATTATCAGCGAATTAATAAGTCTTATACCGATGCAATTCATATTGCTCCCTCACAAATTGCTAAAAGTCTTGGACGACTGTATGTCTATGATAAAGGGCTGTTTTTTTCCAGTCTCTCACGCATTACAGCAGATCAGCTCACAGAAGTTTTACTTGAATTAGATGGCGACACGTTTGAAGTCGCCATTAAACGCTTACCACATGCTAAAATTCTTGAAAGCATACAAGATGCCCAAAGTGATGATGCTACGGACATCATCAAAAAAATTGAATTAAGAAACAGTGCTTTAGCCTCATTATTACTACATTCTCTGCGCCCAGACATGCAAGATGAGCACAAAGAACTCTCTACTTACAGCGAAGATATGGCGGGTGCTTATATGCAGACCGAAGTACTTACCGCCACTAAAGAAGAGTCTCTACGAATAATAAAAGATAAACTACAAAAATTTCGCGAAATGGAACCACTGAGTGCTATTGTAAAACTTTATATAATTGATGCAGCGGGAATTCTTTTAGCTTCACTTCATTTTACTGATCTTATCTTGTTTGATGATGATGACACCATTGAGTATATTCTTGAAACAGTGCACCCTCAGCCACCTATTACTATCCGTTCCAAATCACCTGTCGAGGACGTAGCTCGACTTTTTATGGATTATGATTTAAATGCTATTCCTGTGGTCGATAAACAAGGAGTACTAAAGGGGCATATCACGTATGATGATGTTTTTGATCTTATAGAAGACCTTTATACGGAACAAAGTTACTCTATGGCGGGAGTA
>JAGXIA010000079.1 GCA_024635885.1 Helicobacteraceae bacterium
GTTTGGAAAATAGCTATCATCTTCAAATCTTGCCATAACATGTATATGAACTCTTGGAAGCATATTCGCAAATGAAGCCATATTGATTTTTTTTGGATGGTAGTAATGTCTCATTTCATACTCAACCAAGTCATATGTTTCCCAAAGTTTAGTTCTTAAACCTTTTGGCACATCTCCAAGCTCTTTATAGGGCTCTTTTGTAAAAATTTTAAGCCAAGGAATTTCACTCTCTTGCTTTTCTATATATATTGAGAAGTCTTCATAGATTATCATCATGAACTCTTTTTTTTAACAATTATAACTAATTTTTTTGAAAGTTTTGTGTGAATTGAAGAAGTTGTTGGCATGTGCAAATTTATTTGCACATGCTAGAATGAAGAGTGGACTAGTCTTTGTTGCCTCTGTATCCGCCTGAGCTTCTACCGCCTGAAGAATTTCTGTCTCCACCGCTACGATTACGGTCTCCACCACTTCGATTACGATCACCAGAACCTGAAGGTTTGTTTCCACGGTAACCGCCGCCGCCGCCACTTCTTCCACGAGAAGAACCACCACGGCCACGATTACCGCCACCGCCTCCTCTTTGTGCTGCACGAGCTAAAATAGCATCCATTCTATCAGCAGGAATACCAATGTTGTTTGGCCCTTTTATCTCTTGTTGATCAAGTAACATAGAAATAAGTTTATAAGCCATTTGCTCTTCATCTATATCTAAACGTAAAAGATCTAATACTTTATGCGCTTCATCATAAATATGCTGGTCTTCAACTTTTTTAACTAGGTTAGCAATAGTAGTACTTCTTAAGTCATTTTTACTTGGAACGTAAGCATGGCCCATTGAAGTTCCAACTTTTTGCTTAATACGTTGAAGTTCTTTAAACTCTAAAGGAGTTAAAAGTGTAATAGCCTTACCTTTTGTACCAGCACGACCAGTTCTACCGATACGGTGAACATAAGACTCTGGATCAAAAGGAATATGGTAGTTAAATACATGAGAGATATTATCAACATGTATACCACGAGCAGCAACATCAGTTGCAACTAGTACTTTTACGCTATTGCTTTTGAAACCTTTAATAACTGTTTCACGTTGACGCTGCTCCATATCTCCATGAAGACCATTTGCAAGATAACCTGCATTTGAAAGAACGTTTGCAAGTCTATCAACTTCGCTTTTTGTTCTACAAAATACAACTGATTTTTTTGTTGTCTCTGAATCCATTAGACGAATAATTGCATCATCTCTTTCAGATTCTTCAATAACATAATAGAGTTGTTCGATATCTGTGTTTGTAGTCTCACCTTTAGTGATAGAGATAAACTCAGGATTATCAAGAATTCTAGAAGCTAGAGTCTTGATAGGCTGAGGCATAGTAGCACTAAAAAGAAGTGTTTGACGGTTTGTTGGAAGATATGAAAATATTTCATTGATATCATCCAAGAATCCCATATCAAGCATCTCATCAGCTTCATCTAAAATAACCATACTAGGTGCAAAATCTTTAACCATGTTTCTTTTAAGAATGTCTAAAAGACGGCCTGGAGTTGCAACAACTATGCTAGCACCTCTATTTATAAGGTCTAGTTGACGTTGGTATGAACTACCACCATATACTGTTACAGTTTTAACACCTAAGTTTCTACCATATTTAAAAAGCTCATCACTTACTTGAGTCGCAAGTTCACGAGTTGGAGTAATAACTAAAACTTCAATGCCACCTTTTAAGTGCATGTTTGAAATAGCAGGAAGACCAAAAGCAGCTGTTTTACCAGTACCAGTATGTGCTTGAGCAACCATGTCTCTACCATCTAATACAAATGGAATAGCTTGCGCTTGAATAGGACTTGGAACTACGAAACCTGCGTACTTAACTGCTTGGAGTACTTCTTTTTTTAAGTTTAAATCTTCGAATGTGATTGTTGGCTCTTCTGGGGGTGTGTTTTCTTGTGCATTTTCTTGCATCTTTATCCTTTAAATTAAGGAGATGATACAAGTTCGCCAAATGGGCAAAGGCACCTTCTCCTAGAAATATTTGTCGAATTGTACCCAAATAAAGCTAAACTTATATTAAAGTGCAATATA
The DNA here is from genome assembly GCA_024635885.1 of Helicobacteraceae bacterium. Classification (GTDB taxonomy): domain Bacteria; phylum Campylobacterota; class Campylobacteria; order Campylobacterales; family Sulfurimonadaceae; genus Sulfurimonas. The sequence continues at coordinate 2,084 of JAGXIA010000079.1, forward strand.
TTTAAAATAATTTAAGTTTATAATGGGTAGATATAATCTTTTAATTTAAAAATGACATATTAAATCTTTAGCAAACGCTAATAGTGTATAATCTAAAGAGTTAATATTATAGTAAGTATCAGGTTGGCATGTGGAATTATATTTAGGGCTTCTAGCAGTTAGTTTTTTTGTTGTATTGGTTTTGTTTTTTTTATTTTTAAAATACAAAAATTCATACCAGAGAAGTATTGCTCAAATGAATGAGCTAAACACTCGGCATTTGCAACTGGAGTATGAAAAACAGGACTTGCAACTAAAGTATGCCATTCTTAACACTCGTTATGAAGAAGAAATAAAATCATCCACAGCCAAATTAACTGTACTTCAAGATGCGAAAGAAGAACTTTCAAAACAGTTCTCACTACTGGCAAACCAGATTTTTGAAGACAAATCAAAACAGTTCAATCACACGCAAAAAGAGCAGTTTGAAATGCTTTTAAAACCGTTTCGAGAACAAATAACAAATTTTTCTACGCAGTCCAAAGAGCAATTTAATGTTGAGTCAAAAGACAGACATCTTTTAAAAGATGAGTTGTTGAGACTAAAAGAGATGAATGCTCAATTGTCCCAAGATGCATTAAACCTGACAAAGGCACTCAAGGGTGAAAATAAGACTCAAGGCAATTGGGGAGAGATAATTTTAGAGAGGATTTTAGAAGAGTCCGGTCTTCGCGCTGGAATTGAATACGAAACTCAAGCAACACTAAAATCTGAAGAAGGTAAAACATACCGCCCAGATGTCGTAATCCACATGCCACAAGAGAGGGATATTATTATAGACTCTAAAGTTTCTCTTGTTGCATATGAGCGTTTTGTAAGTGAGGAAAATCCACATGCCAAGACAATAGCACTTAAAGAACATTTACTAAGTATCTCCGGGCATATAAAAGGTTTAAGTGAAAAGAAATATGAAAAACTTTTAGGGGTGAATACTCTTGATTATGTACTTCTGTTTATGCCGATTGAAAGTGCTTTTCTTCTGGCACTCAAAGAGGACGGAGAGTTTTTTAAACGCGCATATGAGAGTAATATTTTAGTTGTTTCTCCCTCAACTTTGCTTGTTACATTAAGAACAATAGAGCATATCTGGCGAACCCAAAGACAGCAGGACCATGCAAATAAAATAGCTGCTGAGGCAGAAGCAATGTACGATAAACTAGTCCTATTTGTAGATGAACTTCAAAAAATTGGCTCACATCTTGAGAAGGCTCAGTTTTCATATGAGACATCCATGAAAAGACTCAAAACCGGCAATGGAAATATTATAAAACGAGCAGAAAATATTGTTGAACTCGGTGTGAAGCCTAAAAAACTTTTACCTGTACAAAGTGAGGAATAATAATGAAAATAAAAGCTACTAAACTTATACCTTATATTATAGTGATTATTCCACTTTTTCTTGTGCTGATTGCCAGTTTTATTATCACTACTTTTTATCTTGATAAAGTTACAAACTATTTCAACTCAGCAAAAGAACGCTCAATGAAAGAAAATATTGAAGCTAAAAAAAATAAGAGTGAGATATGGACATCCCAACTAAGCATACTGTTCGATTATAAATATAACAGAGTCCAAGAAGAGATTAAAAAAGAGCTAAACTCAAGAGTTGATATAGCTTATAATACAGCGATAAATATCTATGAAAAATACAAATCTTCAGAGAGAGACAGAAAAATTAAAGAGAGAATAATTGATTCACTTAGTAGTATGGAGTGGAATGATAAAAAAAACTATATATCCATTAGAGACTTCAACGGTGATTCTGTCTTATCTTTAAACAACTCTGCAGATAATAGAAAATCGGCCTCATACTCTGATGCGGACGGCAGAGCGATTATTTTAGAAGAGATTCAGACTGCTAGAAAAAGCAATACAGGCTTTATTCAAAGCAGAGCTTATTCTAACGGCAAAAAAGAAATAATCCTAGTGAAAAATTTAGGTATATTTAATTGGTATATCTCTTCAAGTATTCATGTAATCCAAAGAGAAGAAGATATAAAAAGGTCTCTGCTTGAGATGCTGCGCAGTATTCCTGTAGATAAATTTGACTTCATGGGTTTGTATGATGCAAAAAAGGCTATTTTCCTCTCTTCAAAGATGAGAGATACTTTAGGGAGTGATTCACTCGCTGTGATTAGTGAGACATTATCAAAAGAGCCCAAATGGTATAAAGACAATATTGACGGGTATTACTACTATAGTCAGTACTATAAGCCACTTGACTGGTATATTGTTTATGGATTTGACAACTCTATAATGAGTAAAAAAGAGATAAAAAAACAAGAAGATTTAGAGAAGTTGTTAGACAGTGAGCTTGACTTTATAATAAAATCATCCGCAGCAATTGTATTTTTTGTTGTAATACTTTCACTCTTGCTTTCAAGAAAAATTAATAGAATATTCACTCAATATCAAGAAGAAGTGCAAGCCAGCACTGACAAACTTGTAAAACTAAATGAATCGCTAGAGCAGAGAGTCTCAAAAGAAGTCCAAGCGCATAGTCAAAAACAAAAGATACTGATTCAACAGTCTAAAATGGCTGAAATGGGTGATATGCTAAGCATGATTGCCCACCAGTGGAGACAACCGCTAAACCAGATGTCCTATGTACTTATGAATATTGAATCATCTTATGAGTACAAAGAATTAACAAAAGAATATCTCAATATTAAGATAAAAGAAGGGAATGAATTACTGGAGTTTATGTCAGTTACGATTGATGATTTTAAAAATTATTTTAGACCGGACAAGGAAAAAGAATTTGTGTTGGTCAGCGATGTGATTCTCACCAGTGTCGGACTAATACAAAATTCTTTAGATATGAGTGACATTAAGTTAGAGTTGATTTCATATGGAAAAACTTCAACATATATTTATAAAAATGAATTTATCCAAGTTATTCTAAATCTTATTAAAAATGCACAAGACGTTCTGGTCCAAAATGATATTAAAAATCCTAAAATTACCATTGTTTCCACATGCCAAGATGATAAACAGGAAGTGAGTGTCTGTGATAATGGAGGAGGAGTCCAAGATAGTATAAAGGACAAAATATTTGAACCTTACTTTTCAACAAAAGATAAAAAAAGCGGTACGGGTCTTGGTCTTTATATGTCAAAAATGATTATAGAAGAACATTTAAAGGGGAAGTTGAGTGTTTCAAATAGTGAATATGGAGCCTGTTTCAAGATAGAGTTATAAACTATGATACATAAAGAAATAATAAAATTTATTCACTGAAAGTATGTAGCTTATACCCTATACCCGAAACATTTTCAATGGCATCTTCTGGTACTTTTTTCCTGATGCCGCGGACAAGCGAGCGAATCGCATCTTGACTCATCCCTTCATATGCCCATATTGCATTTTCTATCTCTTCATACCTTACTACTCTTGTGTGATGATGCGCTAAAAGGTCTAAAAATAGAAGTTCATTTTTTGTTAGTTTAATCTCTTTATCGTCCTTATAAATTACTTTTTCATAAGCGTTGTATTTACAAGATGGAGATAGCAGTAAGTTAAACTTACTCTTATCTTCAATAAATTCTATGGATTTTTGCAGTGCTGCAACGAGTTTGTCTTTAGTTATCGGCTTAATAATATATTTGACAAGTTGTAATTCGACTGCTTTTAGGAGGTAATCTGTATCTGAATGAGCAGTAGCAATGATGATCTGAACATCTTTGTCATTGGCACGAATATAGCTTGCCATATCTAAGCCATTGAGCTTAGGCATATTGATATCAGTAATTATAATGTCGGGCTTATGCTCTTTCCACATGCCAATAGCTTCTTTGCCGTCTTTTGCTTCTAAAACCTCTTTTGCAACTCTGCTAAGATATTCAACTGCATTTTTTCTTACAGGCTCTTCATCCTCGACATAAAGGATGGTGAAATTCTTTAACATATCTTTCATGAGTTCACTTCCTCGACATAAAGTATCGTGAAATTATTTAACATGTCTTTCATTATATGTAGTCCAAAGTTATTTTTTTTAGATACTATTCTAGCATGATAATACAAACACAATACAGCCATGAAAAAATATGGACAGACACTACAGAAACTGATTTACTTAAAATGATAGAAGAGGAACTCGGCGATGAAGATTCCAAGGGTGTACTTCTATATATAAAAGAAACTATCGTTAATGGAAAAGTTATAAGTGTCGGAACTTGTAAATTTAGAAAAAAAGGTGGAAAATAGATGTTTTTAAGTGCAGACATAGCAAAACTACTTCTAAGACTGAGCGTTAGTATAATGATGTTTTTTCATGGAATAGACAAGATTATAAATGGCATTAGTGGCGTTAAACAATTGACAGTAAATGCAGGGCTTCCGGAATTCTTTGCTTATGGAGTTTATATAGGTGAGGTAGTTGTTCCAATTTTTATATTTCTTGGACTTTATGCAAGAATAGCATCTTTGTTCTTAGCGTTAAATATGTTAATGGCTATCTTTTTAGCGTATGGGGGTTCACTTTTTTCTTTAGGAAAACACGGCGCTCCGGTTATTGAGCTTCCATTATTTTATTTAGTTTTGTCAGTTGCTATATTTTTACTTGGCAGTGGAAAGTACGCAGTAAACAATAAATAATATTATTTATTTTAACAGATATAGAAGTAGAGTAATGTTATAGTCTACTGTAATTAGACTATCTTACAAAGGTCATAGATGGAAAAAGAAAGTGTTATATTAATTGTTGATGATGTCTCTTCAAATATTGAAGTTTTAGCCTCGGTATTAAAAGATGATTATCAGATAAAAGTTGCACAGAGTGGGGCAAAAGCTCTTGAAATTGTGCTTCACAAGCCTGTTCCTGACCTTATATTACTTGACGTTGAGATGCCGGGTATGGATGGCTTTGAAGTCTTGAAACAGCTACAAAGCAATAGCATGACTAAGCATATACCTGTTATTTTTATTACGAGCTACAACACTACAGAAGAAGAAGAGAAAGGACTTTTAAAAGGAGCAGTTGATTATATTACGAAGCCTATCAGACCTGTTATTGTAAAAGCACGTATTAAAACTCATATTACAATAAAAAATCAAAGAGATGCTCTTATTTACACTTCTTCGCATGACCAATTGACTGGTTTATACAATCGACATCATCTCAATGAAGAGGGTGGACGAAAATTTTCCAGAGCTCAGCGTAATCAAGATAAACTTAGTGTTATTATGATTGATATAGACCATTTTAAAGTAGTTAATGATACTTATGGTCATTTAAGCGGAGACAATGTTCTTGTAGCAGTATCAAGTTTATTTAATAAGTTTAAAAGAAATGAAGATTTTGCTACAAGATATGGCGGGGAAGAGTTTTTGATAGTACTTGATAACTGTGGCCTTGCTCATGCCAAAGAAAAAGCAGAAAACCTCAGAATAAGAATTGAAAATTTAAGACCAGATGGCATAGAGATAAGCGCAAGTTTTGGTATAGCAGAATTTAATGCAAGACATAATACTTTTGAAGAATTGCTAAAAGATGCAGATAGTGCTCTTTATAAAGCTAAAAATAGTGGGCGCAATTTAGTTTTAGAATATTTACAAGATTAGTTCTAAGGATGGGGAACTTTTAAATTAGAGTTTAAACTCCATCCTATAGCGGCCATTAGAGCTACAACTGCGAGGGCAGGTAAAATATTATAAGTATGACTTAAATATACCAACCATAAGCATATTGCTCCAAGTGGAGTAGGGACACCTGTGAAAAATTTAGAAACTTCTCCGGCATCTGTGTGAAGATTAAAGTGTATTAGTCTTCTAAGACCTGAAATTACGTAATAGATGCTAACTATTGATGCAAGAATAATCCACATGCCAGAGAGTGATGTTGAATATACCGCTTGAAAAATTAAAAATACAGGTACAAGCACAAAGCTTAAAAAGTCTGCAAAGCTGTCTAGCTGAACGCCAAATTCATTGGAAAGCTTATATTTTCTAGCGATTTTTCCATCAAAAATATCAAAAGCACCACCAATCCAAGCCAAAATCACAGCGACGAAAAAATTGTTCTGAGTTATAAAATAAGTAGCGGTCAAACCGGCTGTAATATTTACAAACGTAAAAAGATTTGCCAAATTAAAATGAGAGGATGGATTCCATAAAAATTTCATATATTGCCTTTTAATTAATATGTAATTGTATCTTAAAAAAAATATAAATATAAGACAATAAAGAATATAATTGTATTGAATTAATTTTTAATATAAGGCAAGGTAATCTATGAATTGGTTAAATAATTTTAAAATTAGACATGTTCTGGTCACTTCGACAGCTTTGGTTTTAGTTATTTTGATTGTCTCTACTGTTATGAGTCAGTCTAGAATGCAAACCATATCTCAAAAAGCACAAGAGCAAAAGAGTGAAGTACTGCCAAATCTGTTGGATTTTTTAGAATTACAGTTAAATGTGATACAGATACAGCAGTGGCTAACAGATGTTTCGGCAACAAGAGGGGCTGAAGGTTTTGATGACGGCTTCAGTGAGGCTGAGACATATTTTAAAAAGGCGAATGTTGTTATTGACCGGCTTATCCGAATGCACACGGAACTTGGCGAAGATATAATGGTAAAAGAGTTGAAAGATTTTAAAACCAACATGCATGATTATTATAATATCGGTGTAAAAATGGCAAATGAATATGTTAAGTATGGCCCAGAAAAAGGCAATGTTCTAATGTTGGAGCTTGACCCTTTTGCTGCAAAGCTTGGTAATAAGCTGCAAGATTGGGTAAAGCAGCATAAAAAAGAGACAGAGTCAAATGATAAAGAGATAGCAAAAGAGTTAGCTAATTTTAAAGTAGAAAATTTATTGTCTTCAATCTTCTTGCTTTTAGTAGTTTTACTTTCAGGTGTAATAATTGACATGCCACTTCGCAGTATAAAAATCATTGATGAATATTTAGAGCACTTAGCACGTCTTGATTTTACAACTAAAGTAAAACTAGAAGGTAAAAATGAAATAGCGATGATTGCTCAAAATGTATCTCAAGTAATTAATGTGATAAAAGATTTTCTTGAAGAAGCAAAAAACTCTTCGACAGAAAATGCATCGATTTCTCATGAATTGGCTACTACTTCAACTGTAGTAGGTCAAAAAGTGGAAGATGTTATGAACATAGTTAATCTTACAACTACAAAAGCAAATAATATAACAGATGAAATAAAAGTTTCAATAACTGAAGCTAACGACAGTAAAGACAATACTATAGCAGCAAATAATAACCTGAATGAAGCGGCAAAAGATATTATACGTATGACTTCTGATGTTCAGGACACTGCAAATGTTGAAGCAGATCTGGCAGTTAAAATTGAGCAGTTAAGTGTCGAAGCAGAACAGGTTAAGCAAGTATTGAGTGTTATTAGTGATATTGCAGATCAGACAAATCTCTTAGCTCTTAATGCAGCGATTGAAGCAGCCCGTGCTGGAGAACACGGACGAGGCTTTGCAGTAGTTGCAGATGAAGTCAGAAAACTGGCTGAACGTACACAAAAAAGTCTTACTGAGACACAAGCAACAATAAATGTTATAGTCCAATCAGTTATGGATGCAAGTCAGCAGATGAATAAAAATTCTAAAAATATTCAAGAACTGGCTAATGTCTCATCTGGTGTAGAATTGAAAATAGTGACTACTTTAGAACTAATGCAAGAAGCGACTAGAGCTACAGAGAAAACAGTTCAAGATTTTGAACGTACTGGTGAATTGGTCAATAACATGAGTCATGATATGAACAACGCAAATGAAATAGTTGCTTCAAATGCACGAAGCGTTGAAGAGATAGCAGCAGCAGCTGAACATTTAAACAGTATGACAGAGAATTTAAATCAAAAAATGGAACAGTTTAAAGTCTAAATTAATAAATATTTATATGATACTGGATATCATTTTCGTAATAAAACATAATAAGGCATATAAGCATGCATAGGACAATAAAAATAGGTCTTTTAACAGCTTTGATTTTGTCCCCTTTATACGCTTGGGACGAAGTTCAAAAAGAGACTCAACAGACCTCTGTCAGAGAAGCGATTGACAGTTTTGGCAAAACAGAACAAAAAGAGGTCTCAATTGTAGAAAAATTTAAAGGCATGTTTACTGATGGTAAAGTAAGCGGGCAGGTAAGATCTATGTATGCCGGGTATGAGCAAAAAGCAGATGCAAATGTAGATACATATGCAACCGCATTGGGTGGACTGTTAAAGTACGAGTTGGCTTCTTTAAATGGTTTTAATGCTGCTGTTGCATTTACAACATCTGAAGATCTCGGTTTTGCAACGGGCGATAGAGACACGGCTAAAAACAACGATGAACTCTCTTCTTCAAAGGGAAATTATACGCAGATGGGTGAAGCCTATATAAATTATGCATATGACACATTCAATTTTCGTGCCGGCAGACAGAGAATAGACACACCTTTGGCTGATAGCGATGACATAAGAATGATTCCAAATACATTTGAAGCTTACATTGCTACCTATAATATCTCAGATTTTAGTTTTACAGCAGGCAACTTGCAACATTGGCAAGGAATAGATGCCGGACTACAAAATCCTTGGATTGAAACAGGGGAAGATGGAACTTGGTTTGCAGGCATGGCTTTTACAAGTACAGTAAACTTTAGTGCATGGTATTATAATATTACAAAAATGACAAATGCTTCCTATGCAGAGATAGACTATTCATACGAGATTTCTCAAAATATGTCATTTTTTATTGCTATGCAGTACCTTCATGAAAGTGAGTTAGACAACAGTGCAATTGCAGCGGATATTTATGGAGCAATGGCTGAATTTTATTTATATGGAATCGGTTTTAATGTTGCATACAATAAAGCAGATAAAAAAGAAAATAAAGAGAGTTTTAGCGGTTTTGGCGGTGGAACACTTTTTACCAGTATGGATACGATGATACTTGATGAAATTGCAAAAGACAGAGATGCCAGGGCAACTGTAGGTGGTCTTGTTTACAAGATGGGTGATTTAAACTTTTTATACGCTTATGGTGATTTTGTAGGTGATGCAGACGGTTCTCCAGCAAAAGTAAAAGCACATATTGTTGAGCAAGACATGGGTTTTGAATACAATGTAAACGAAGAATTGGTTGTTACAGCTATTTATATACTAGAAGAAGACAAAGAAAGCATTGTTTCAAACGAGAATGACTGGAACCGCTTACAAGTCATGGTAGAATATGATTTTTAAACATTCAAAGCATCAAAGTAATTTAATATCCTATTAATATGATATTGGTTATCATTATAAAAATTTAAAGAAAAAAAGAAAAAATTATGAAAAAATTGTCTAAGTGTGCAATAGGTGAAAAGTTAAAAGTCACTAAATTAAATGCTGATTCAGCTCTTAAACAAAGACTTATTTCTTTTGGAATAATGAAAGAAGCAATTATAGAAATTTTGGAATATTCCCCGGGGAAAAGCACCATAGAAATTAAAGTGGGAAAAATGAGGATTGCTCTAAGAGGCAAAGAAGCAGATATGATAGAAGTGGAAGTAATATGAATGATGTTAATGATGTAATAGGAAAATCTTGCCCCGTAATTGCTAATCATATAAAAATAGCGCTTGTCGGTCAACCAAATGTTGGTAAAAGTATGCTTATCAACTCTCTCTCTAATGCTCACCTGCATGTTGGAAATTTCACTGGTGTTACAGTTGAAAAATCTGAGGTTCTATTTGATTATAAAGACTATCATTTCACGGTTGTTGATCTACCTGGAACTTATGCATTTACGGATTATACAATCGAAGAGAGAGTAACTCACGATTATTTATGTGCCGAGAGTTATGATTTAATCATTAATGTAATAGATTCTACGAATTTAGAAAAAAATCTTCAGTTATCTGCTGAGCTGATGAGTATGAATAAAAATATGGTCATAGCTTTAAACATGAGTGATGAAGCTGAGAAAGAGGGCATAACAATAGATGCTGAGTATATGTCACAGCTTCTAGGAGTCCCTTGTATAAAAGTTTCTGCGGTTACAAAACAAGGAATCAAAGAACTCATTGAAGCAGTTCTAAGTCAATATAAAATAGGCAGACAAGATTCCAAACTTATATTCAGTGAACCTGTCGAAGAAGAGATAGCTATAATAATTGAGTACTTGACAAAACATAAATATGAAGCAGTCAATACATATAGAAATGTTGCAATAAATCTTCTCAAAAATAATGAAAAAACATATTATAGAATTCACACAAATCCAATATGGACAGAGCTTCATCCTATTCTTGTTGACGCAGCTCGGCATGTGGAACTCCA
>JAGXIA010000080.1 GCA_024635885.1 Helicobacteraceae bacterium
AGTATTATCACTTGATCTTTCTTTATTGGAAGTGCAAAAGCAAGTAAAATAAATATAAATGCGAAAACAATCCCGCTTAAAATACTAAGAACAAGTTTCATCTTATAGTCATTCATTTTTTTACCCAATTTTTATAAAATATATCTTTGAAGTTTAATTATAACATGTTAAAATACTATATGCCTAAACTTATATTTTTTTTTATTTTACTCAGTGTGTTCTTATCTTACTTATCCTCAGCATACGCAAAAGAGCCAATTTTAGCTATTTTAAATAATATAGTCTCAAACGAGACTCAAAAATTCAGTATTGGAAATTATAGTTTTTTTTGTGAACCTTATGGAATTTTAACTTTAGAAAAATTATACAAGAATGCAAGTATTGATTCCACATGCCGGAAAAAAGTACAAAATTTTTATATAAAACATCCAGATTTAGAGTATTTTTCAAGTACTATCTTAGATATTCAGCAGATGTATCACATTGAATTTAAAGGCAAAGAGTGTGTTTTATATGCAAAAGGACAAAAAGTATTATCTGAAATTTTACTTGAAGAAGGTTTAGCAGTTAAACAGCCATTATTTGATGATGACGAGTATAATTACCTTTTTATGAAAGCTCAAAATAGAGCAAAATTTAACAAAATAGGACTTTGGGAAGATGATAATCTTGGAGTCTGTATAAACATATTATATAAGGAGTAAAATTGAAAAAAGCATTTTACAATGGAATTTTTGTTAGTTTCATTAGTATATTATTGAATTTTACTTTTAAAGTATTGTCTGCAAATTTTATAGATAAAGCATCCTTAACGCTTTATTTTACAGCTATAGATATATTTACACTGACTCTTTTGGTTTTGGTCGGTTTTCGTTCATCAATGGTAGTCGCTTTTTCTCAAATTAAAAATGCCAATACGATTATAAATATTTTTAGAGCAGTGATTGTGATTGTTATTTTAGCAGTCTGGGCATTGGTTATTCCCTTTTTAAAACATAAACTGGGAATTAATATACATTACTGGTATTTGGTTGCTACTATTTTGAGTCTTAGTCTGGCTCTATATTTTTCAAATATTATAGCTATGTACAGACTATATCATATTATAAATGCCGTAACGATTATTGAGCCGATTGCTCTTCTATTCTGGTTTTTATTAGCCTATTTTATTTTCGATTTAACAGGGGTGCAACCACTCTTTATTGCTACAATTATGAGCTCTTTTGGTGTTAGTTTTTTTATATACAGCATGAGTAGAAAATACTATTCATCTGTATCTCTTAAAAGACCTGTTTTTGATGAACAGGCTATAAAGTTTATTAAAAATTCTTTTATTTCTACCATTGAATTTGGTTCTGGCATCGTTCTCTTATATATGGTGGTTTTTTTGATGTTGCGGTATTTCAGTGTAAGTGAACTTGGCGATTTTCAAGTCGTAACGAAGCCTATTTTTACATACATGCTGATGCTTTTTGTATTTCCTATTTTCAGGTTTGTTCTTCCGGAACTCTCTAAGCTTATAAGTGAGAAAAATATTGATGAAATTGAGTCTTTAAAAAAGTGGATATACAGATACGCCTTTATAGTAAGCGGTTTATTTCTAGTCGTAGCTTTATTGTTTTCTGATAACATTATAGAGTTACTTTTCCCCGTTGAATACATTAATGCTTCTTTGATGATAAAACATTTGGCATTTTTCTTTATATTTTTAATTTTAAATGCTTTTCAAATTGCTTTTATTAAAGCCAGTGGAGCATTTTTAAGTGCACTATTTATAAGACTTTTCGGGATTGTTGTTTTGCTTGCAACATTTTACCTGATTTTTAACTTCTATTCTAAGAGTGTGATTTCAGTTATTATAGCTCTGGTAAGCAGTCATATTTTAATGTTTACGGTTTCGTTTTTTATAGAGAGACAAATGTTTGCTAAGCTGAAAAAAGAGTCTGAAAATAATTAATTATGATTGTTGGTCATATAAACCCAGAATTCTTTATGGCTATGACCTTTGTTTAAAAAATAAACTTGAAGAACTGCTACTCTGAACAGTGTTATAAGCATTTTTGCAAAAGGGATAAAAAGACTAAGACTTATAAGTATTGATTGCTCTTTATCGCCCTTTGATTCTATCATCTCTTTCATCCCAATATTCTTACTTAAATAAATACCAAACATTATTGAAAATGCAAAGTTAAGAATAAGTCCAAAAATTATATATGCTATAAAATCTTGTTCGTACATTCCGGCTATCATTTATATATATTCCTTATAGTTAAAAGCATATTTTATCTAAAAATATCTTTTAAATTTTTTACTCATATGATTTAATTTTATTTTTTGTAAAAAAAGTTCCAAATGGGATGAGTGAAGCTATAAAAAAAACTATACTCTCTTTGACAGACCACTTCGCTTTTTGCCATGCTATTACAAGTAAAACGCAAAAAATTATAAAAAGTATTCCATGAATCATACCTACTATTTTTACAGTTATATCCATGCCTAAAAAATACTTTAAAGGCATTGCAACAAATAACAAAGCTAAATATGAATAGCCTTCAGCTGTATTAAATAAACCAAATTTTTTTACACTCTCTTTAATCATTTTATATTCCTAAAATTTTTGCGAAGTATATAATCAAAAAGTAACAATCTAGCTATATTTAAAAAATTATAAATAGAGTTAAAAAATATTTTAAACATTTTTATACTATACTCTTTACAAATTATGAATAAAAGGTAGACTTATGGAAACTAACCTCATTATAGAAGGTTTGAAGTTTATGGCTTTAGGAATGGGAACCGTTTTTATATTTCTGATAATTTTGATAGCGGTGATGAATGCAATGTCAACTATCATACATAAATTTTTCCCTGAACCACAAGCTAATATAGAAACACATCAGACAGGCACAAAAGACAATAAAAAAATAATTGCAGCTATCTCCGCAGCAATCACTCACCATAGAGAAGGGTAAGGACTAAAATGGCTAAAAAATTTATAGACATAATGGATACAACTTTTAGAGATGGCTTCCAATCAGTATTTGGTGGTCGTGTTCTAATGGACGATTTTTTTCCGGCAGTAGAGGCAGCGAAACATGCTGGAATAACTCACTTTGAATTTGGCGGAGGCGCAAGGTTTCAATCTTTATATTTCTACTTAAATGAAGATGCTTTTACAATGATGGACAGATTCCGTGAAATTGTAGGACCAGAGGCTAACCTTCAAACTCTTGCTCGTGGTGTTAGTACGGTTATGCTTGACACAGGTTCTAAAGATTTAATTGATTTACATGCAAAAATGTTCAAAAAGCATGGTACTACTACCATTCGTAATTTTGATGCTTTAAATGATGTAGAAAATTTGAAGTATTCAGGTGAAAGAATTGTTCATCATGGCTTAAAGCATGAAGTAGTTGTAACAATGATGGACTTACCTCCAGGATGTCATGGCGCTCATGATGTTGCATTCTATGAAAAAACTCTTCGTGATATTTTAGACAGTGGTATTCCATACAGCAGTATCTGTTTTAAAGATGCTTCTGGTACTTCAAGTCCTAAAAAAGTTTATGACACTGTTAAAATGGCTCGTAAATTAGTTCCAGAGGGCACGCATTTACGTCTACATACTCATGAAACTGCAGGTGTTTCTGTTGCTGCATATTTAGCTGCTCTTGATGCCGGTATAGATGGTATAGATATGGCTGCTTCTCCTGTTAGCGGTGGTACAAGTCAGCCAGATATTTTAACTATGCTTCATGCTACAAAAGGTATGGATTATGACCTTGGCGGTTTAGAATTAGATAAAATTTTAAAATATGAAAAAGTTGTTGCATCTTGTCTTGAAGATTACTTCATGCCACCAGAAGCTACTATGGTTTCTCCACTTATCCCATTCTCACCAATGCCGGGTGGAGCACTTACAGCAAATACTCAAATGATGCGTGACAATAATATTTTAGAAAGATTTCCAGATGTTATTGATGCCATGAGAGAAGTAGTTGAAAAAGGCGGTTATGGAACATCTGTAACTCCAGTTTCTCAGTTTTATTTCCAACAAGCACTTAACAATGTAATGCAAGGTCCATGGAATGCTATAGCTCCAGGTTATGGAAAAATGGTTCTTGGTTATTTTGGTAAAACTCCGGTTGCTCCAGATCCGGAAATAGTTAAAATTGCTTCTGAAAAATTAAATTTAGAGCCGACTACAAAAAAAGTTCTTGAATTAACTGATGCTGATGAGACTAAGTCTCTGGCTTATTGGAGCGATAAGTTAAAGGAAGAAGATATAGAAACAACTGATGAAAATATCTTCATAGCGGCGGCATGTGGAGAAAAAGGAATCACTTTCCTTAAAGGTGAAGCAAAAGTAAACGTTCGTAAAAAATCAAATATGCCAAACGAAGAGGGAAATAATATGGGTAATGGAAATTATACAGTAGTAGTTGATGGTCAAAAGTTTAGTGTTCAAGTTGCAGAGGGTGATGCAGATATCCAAGTAACAGCTGTAAATGGAGAAAGTACTGAAACTGCAGCTCCAAAGGCTTCAGGAACTGATATGTCTATTAAAGCTCTTCTTCCGGGAAGTGTTTGGAAAATTGTTGCAAACCCTGGTCAGAGTGTAAAAGAAGGCGATGTTATAATGATTATAGAGTCTATGAAAATGGAAATTGATGTTCCAGCTCCTAGAGGCGGTGTAATTAAATCTATCAATGTAGCGACAAACGACAAGATAGTTGAAGGTCAAATCGTAGCAGTTCTAGGATAAGAAATGGAGAAATTTATTCTTAAATTACTGGCATTTTTTGTACTTTTTGCTTTTACTAGTGTATTCGCTAATGAACAGGCAGCGACAAGCACAGTAGAGTCAACTCATAAAGAAGAGACATATCAGACTAAACCTTTTACTCAGATGATAAGTGGTTTTATTGCCTCAACAGGTATAAATGCTTTTATAAATCCTGATCCAGATGAGCTTTCTTCTGATGGTGAGCAAATGAGCGACTTTCATAAGGGAGTTGGCCGTTTGATTATGATATTGGTTACATTTTTACTCTTTTGGTTAGCTATTGCTAAAGGGTTTGAGCCGCTTTTACTTATTCCTATTGCTTTTGGTGGACTTTTGGCTAATATCCCGGTTGCGGGTATTGCAGGAGACCACGGTTTCTTAGGTGTTATATATGATATGGGTCTTTCCAATGAGATGTTTCCTATTATAATTTTCATGGGTGTTGGTGCAATGACTGACTTTGGTCCTCTTCTGTCAAATCCTAAAACAGCCTTGCTAGGTGGAGCCGCACAGTTTGGAATTTTCGGTACTCTTGTTGGTGCAGTAGCACTTTCTCAAATGGGTTTTGTTGATTTTACTCTTCAACAAGCATCGGCTATTTCAATTATTGGCGGGGCAGATGGTCCAACATCAATCTTTATAGCAACAAAACTTGCGCCAGAACTTTTAGGTGCTATTGCAGTTGCATCGTATTCATATATGGCGATGGTTCCAATTATTCAACCTCCAATTATGAAAGCCTTAACGACAGATGCAGAGAGAAGAATCAAGATGACTACACTTCGTCACGTGTCTCGTTTAGAGAAGTTGATTTTCCCTATATTAGTTCTTTCTCTTGCCATTTTGGTTTTACCTGAATCAACGCCACTTATTGGTGCATTTATGTTTGGTAACTTCTTAAAAGAATCAGGTGTTGTAGAGCGTCTTAACGATACGCTTCAAAATTCTCTTATAAATATTACAACTATTTTTCTTGGTCTTGGTGTCGGTTCTAAACTGGCAGCAGATCAGTTTTTAGTTCCAGACACTATGTTTATTATGGTTCTTGGTATTATTGCCTTTTCTGTTGGTACCGCAGCTGGTGTTCTTATGGCTAAGCTAATGAACGTATTTCCAGGCAATAAAATTAATCCATTAATCGGTTCAGCCGGTGTTTCGGCAGTTCCTATGGCAGCTCGTGTATCAAACAAAGTTGGTATGGAGTATGACCGTACTAATATGCTTTTAATGCATGCTATGGGTCCAAATGTTGCAGGTGTTATTGGTTCAGCAGTTGCAGCTGGTGTACTTATTTCACTTTTTCAGTAATTAGGTAACTACGCTTCTTGGCATGTGCAAATTGATTTGCACATGCCAAACTTCTCAAAAATTTTAAGCTATTATTTTATTTATCTTTTTCCATTACACTTATAATAAGTGGCACAACATTATGACTTTTTGTTTTATCAATAAAACCATCTGCACCTAGTGATTCAGCTTCTCTTTTATTGTTTTCACCAGTCATGGAACTATTTACAATGATTGGAATATTTCTAGTGAGAGGATTTGATTTTAATGTTTTTACAACAGTAAAACCAGACATTTCCGGCATTTCAATGTCAGTTATAATAACTGGTATTTCTGAAGCATTCTCACCTAAAGAGAATACATAATCAACAAGTTTTTTTCCATTGTCAAAAATTTTCATTTTCAAGTTGGCATTTTCAAATATTTGAGTTAAGTGCCTTTGAGCTGTCTTAGAATCCTCAGCGATAAGAACAGTACCTTTTTTTAACTTATCTGGAACAGGTGTGTCTTTTATATTTGAGGGTGATTCATGTACATTAACCATAGCTTGAGGAATTACATCTGCTAAAAGTTTCTCATAATCTAAAATAAGACACAAACTGCC
>JAGXIA010000081.1 GCA_024635885.1 Helicobacteraceae bacterium
TGAGAATTGTATATTTTTTTGCTGATGACAGCTGCTATATGGCTGCCTTGAATATGTTGTGATTTAATTTTTAAATCTCACAATCACAGTATTTTAACTTATGATGCCTTTTTATTATTTTTAGAAGTGCTATTTTTAATAGTATGAGAAGTGAGAATAGACGGCTCCCCTATATAATAACCTTGAGCATAATCAATCTTTAATTTTTTTACTTTATCTAGGACAGCATTTGAATGAACATATTCCGCTATTGTTTTAATGCCTAATTTTTGTGCAAATTGAACTATAGTTTCCACAACAACAAATGAATTATAATCTGTATCAATATTCTCAACAAGAGAGCCGTCTATTTTTATGTAATCAGCTTTGAGCTTCGTTAAATATGAAAAATTTGAATATCCGCTTCCAAAATCATCAATAGCTATCTTTGCACCATATCTTCTTATTTCATTAATGAAACGTTCAACTTTTACAAAATCTTCTATAGCATCTGATTCAAGTATTTCGAAAGTCACTTTATGTGATATTTTAGAGTTTCTTAGCTTATTCATAATAAATTCAAACATCTCTTTTTGCACAATATCTTCAATTGAAAGATTGATTGTGAATTCAAAATCAATAGATTCAAAATGAGCAAATGACTTATTAATTATGGTTTTTGTTATGAGGCTATAGTTTTTGATTTTTTTTGCAATGGGAATAAAAATAAGTGGTGATATTATCTTTCCCTTGGAATCTATTAATCTTGCTAGACATTCATATTTGATTATTTCAAATGTTTTAGTATCGATAATAGCTTGATAGTATGGGGTGATTTTAAAATTACTTATTGCTTCTCTTACTGTATTTGATAATAGTAAATTAGTAGCATAGTTTTCTTCAAAATTCATTGAATCTTCATATATCCAAAAAGGAAAATTTGTATCTTTAGCATATTTTAAAGCCATAGAAACTTTTGAAAATATATTTTTATTGTTTTTACTTGCAGATGATGCAAGTGTAAAATCAATATAAATCTTGTGTTCTTGATATTCAATTATCATATCTTTTACATAATCATATATATTGTTAAGATACTCTTTAAGATCATAAAAAAACATTTGTTTATCTACTACAAGAGCAAATTCATCAGCAGATAGCCTATATGCTTTATGATTGTTGATATTT
Organism: Helicobacteraceae bacterium; assembly: GCA_024635885.1. GTDB lineage: Bacteria > Campylobacterota > Campylobacteria > Campylobacterales > Sulfurimonadaceae > Sulfurimonas. The sequence continues at coordinate 1,168 of JAGXIA010000081.1, forward strand.
TTTTTAAGATATTGCCCAAGTTCTTCAATGACATAATCAGCAACTATATAACCATAAAAATTTTTGATTATTTGAATATTGTCTATATTGAAAATAATTAAACTGTATTCTTTTTTATCTTCTAAATCATTTCTAAGTTGATAGACATTTGGAAGATTTGTTAAATGATCTATAAAATACCTATTAAAAATTTTGTTTCTATTGCTCTCTTCACTTAGAGGTATTACATTTAAATTTTTATAATTCAGTATACTGTTATTCAACTTCACATATTCTCCAAAAAAGCCTGTTTCTTTCGTATACACAAGCAATTAGAGTTCCATTGCTAAATGAATTCTATGAAATTCTTGTAATCAAAGCAGTATTTATAATTTAACTCCAAATTTACCAAGAAGAAAGATAACACTGTAATAAGCAACAATAGTCATGAAGATTGAAATAAGCATACTTGGATAGAAAGGAAGCCCTTTCTTTATTAAGATTGGAAAAGTAATAAACAGTGTCATTGATGGAGCAATTAACCAAATAATTCTGCTTGAAAACTCGACAGCAGTGCTACTGTCATTAGTATCTATATACATCCAAGTCATAGCTAAAATTGACACCAAGGGAATAGCTGCTAACATTGCCCCAATCAAACTGCTTTTCTTAGCTATTTCAGAAATTAATACAATTAAAAGTGCTGTAATAACTAATTTTGTTATGTAGTAAACCAAGCGTCACTCTCCTTCATATTAGTTCCTTCAACACCTTCGAATAGGGAAGGGGGAACTATTACCCTTTAATATTATAAATATACTTATTCTCATAACTGAGTAAAAAATATACAATTAATAGTATAACTAATAATATTTAATATGTATAATTCTATAACACAATACAATTGTGATTTGAAAAATTATAGCAAAAATGCTATAAATTACAAGGAAAATAAAATGTCTTATTTAGTCCCTACTGAATTTGTAACAAAAATGGTTGATTCTGGCGAATCAAAAGTTTATATGTCGACGAAGGATACACTTATCCGATCTTTTATGGCGGGGGCAATTTTAGCATTAGCAGCTGTATTCGCAATTACAGTCGCTATGCAAACAGGTTCACCTTTACTGGGTGCTGTCTTGTTTCCGGTTGGATTTATTATGCTCTATTTGATGCAGTTTGACCTCTTAACGGGTGTGTTTATGTTAGTGCCTCTTGCCTTGTTGGATAAAAGACCGGGTGTGACCGTAAATCAGGTTTTACGAAACTGGGGATGGGTCTTTCTGGGTAACTTAGGTGGTGCTTTGACGGTTGCATTCATGATGGCATACATATTTACATATGGATTCACTGGAGATGGTGGTGCTATTGCGGCAAAAGTGGCTTCTATCGGTGAAGCAAGAACTTTGGGATATCAGGCACACGGAGTAGAAGGTTGGATAACTATTTTTATTAGAGGTATGTTATGTAATTGGATGGTTTCTATGGGTGTTGTCGGTGCAATGATTTCTACAACAGTTAGTGGAAAAGCTATCGCAATGTGGATGCCTATTATGCTGTTCTTCTATATGGGCTTTGAACACTCTATTGTAAATATGTTTTTATTTCCATTTTCAATGATACTGGGTGGTGATTTTACTCTTAGTGATTACTTGCTTTGGAATGAGATTCCAACTGCTTTAGGTAATTTGGTTGGCGGCTTAGCATTTACAGGTCTAACACTTTATGCAACCCATATTAAAACTGGTGCAAAAAGAAATTTAAATTAAACTACTCTGATATATCTTTATGGACACATAGTCTGTAAAGGTTATTACAAATGAGATAAGGATACAGAATATGAAAAAAATAGAAATGACAGAAGAAATAGTATTAGCAAAAAAAACAGCCAATATGAGCTGGGAAGAACTCGCTAAAAAAGTTTCTATATCACCGGTTTTTCTTACTTCGGCTTGTTTGGGGATGAACAGCTTAAAAAAAGAAGCGGCACAGAAACTGTGTGAAGTACTTGGACTAGATTCGGAAGTCGCAGTTGCTTTGCAGGAATATCCAAATAAAACTTGGGATTTTACAATACCTCAAGATCCAGTAGTGTATCGTTTTTATGAGGTTGTCGGCGTATATGGTGAAACGATTAAAGAAATTATCGGCGAAAAATTTGGCGATGGCATTATGAGTGCTATTGATTTTTCTATGGATATACAAAAAGAAGAAAATCCGGCTGGAGATAGAGTGGTAATCACAATGAACGGAAAGTTTCTGCAATATAAAGCTTGGTAAGTCTTAAAATTAAATGCAAAAAAAACTCACTATATCTATTGGATACTATTCCAATTCAGGTCGAAAAGAGCTAAATCAGGATTTTCACGATATTTGCATCCCTAATGAACCACAGTTAACAAGCAAAGGAATTGCCATTGCTTTAGCAGATGGTATTAGCAGCAGTGATGTAAGTCAAATAGCCAGTAAAACATCTGTTGTATCTTTTTTGCAAGACTATTTTAGTACACCAGAATCTTGGTCTGTAAAAAAATCTGCTGAGCGTGTTTTGAGCGCAACAAACTCGTGGTTAAACGCGCAGAGCAGTAAAAGCAAATATTATTATGACAAAAATAGAGGATATGTTTGTACCTTTAGTTCCATGATTATTCGTTCAACTACCGCTCATATCTTTCACATAGGTGACACCCGAATATATAGATTAAGAGATAATGATCTCGAGCAGTTAACAAAAGATCATAGACTCTGGATCTCAGATGATAAAAGTTATTTGAGTCGAGCTTTGGGCATGGAATCACGACTGACTATAGATTACGAGAAGTTTCAAGTTGAAGTGGATGACATTTTTATATTAGCTACAGATGGTGTTTATGAATATGTTGACTCTGCATTTATAATCAATACTTTAGAGCAGTTTGGGAGTGATTTGCATGATGTGGCGAAAATTATCGCTGATAAAGCCTATGATGAAGGGAGTGATGATAACCTGACAATTGGAATCGTTAAAATTGATACACTGCCCAATAAAGATGTGAGTGAAATTCATAATCAGTTGAGCCAAAAACCATTTGCACCGGTATTAGATACACGAGCATTATTTGATGGATATACTATTGTCCGTGAGTTAAGTGGCAGTCATAGAAGCCATGTTTACTTGGCAGTTGATAGTCAAACAAATGATTCTGTGGTTATAAAAGCACCATCTATTGATCTGCAACATGATACAGCACACCTTGAGAGATTCTTGATGGAAGAGTGGATTGCCATTCGTATTAATAATCCACATGTAGCGAAATCTTATCTGCAAACACGTTCACGTAACTATTTATATATTGTTACGGAATTTATTGATGGACAGACGTTAACTCAGTGGATGATTGACAATCCTAAACCAAGTTTAGAAACAGTACGATCAATTACAGAACAAATAGGAAAGGGACTCCAGGCTTTTCATCGACTGGAAATGATCCATCAAGATCTAAGACCGGATAATATTCTAATAGACAGCACGGGTACGATAAAAATCATTGATTTTGGTTCGGCTAGAGTTGAGGGAATTACGGATATTAATATATTCAATGAAGAAGAAAATCTGCTTGGAACGGTGCAATACTCAGCGCCGGAATATTTTCTTGGAAAAGTTGGTACAAACCGTTCCGATATTTTTTCATTAGCAGTAATTGTGTACCAGATGTTGACCGGTACACTTCCTTACGGTACAGAAATAGCTAAATCCACAACGAAAGCTGCACAAAAAAAATTAAAATATAGTTCACTTTATACTGATGATAATAAGATTCCATTATGGATTGATGAAACACTTAAAAAAGCGTTACAACCAGATCCTTACAATCGCTATGAAGAATTATCTGAATTTTTATATGACCTGCGCCATCCAAATCAAGCATTTTTACTTAAGAGCAAACCACCATTACTGGAACGTAATCCATTACTGTTGTGGAAAAGTATTTCTTTAATATTGGCAGTAATTATTGTAATATTGTTACGACAGCCATAATGATGATCGGCTACATAATGCCTGAAATTAAAATTTGAAGTATAATAAAACATAGAATATTATTATGTCGATGCCCTCATTATGTAAGACACTTATACGATTTATTAAATACAATCTCGATATGATGTCACTATGAAAATCACAGCACTTTTCCTTTACTTAATCTTTATTACTATAAACTTGTCTGCAGACAAAAATTGGATTCCGATAGGACCTGCAGACAAAGCCCCACAAAAAAATACTCAACTAGAGGTCAATCCTTCTCAAATAGAGCCAATAAATAAAATTATGAAAAATGTAATGCTTATTAAACAATTGATAGATCATACTAAAAAAGAAGAATCAGTTGCCAATGAGAAAGATTGGTTTGTATTGAATGATGAGAATAAGGAGTGATAGTTTTAGACTTTGAAACTAACTCGGCAAATATTCATGATGTAATTGAAGTAGCCGCTTTTCGTGTTGAACGGGTGAGTAATGAATATAAAGTTATAGACACTTTTCATCGTTACTATTTCTCCGAGTATGAAGTAAACCCTCATGCACTTGCTGTACATAAATTATCTCCTGATAGACTTGAGAGATTAAGAAAA
>JAGXIA010000001.1 GCA_024635885.1 Helicobacteraceae bacterium
ACTAAACTCTCCAAAAAAATAGCCAATCAGGTTTTAAACTGGAAATTTGAAGTAAGCGAGACCCACGGTTTTCGTCATGCAGAAGTGAGCGGCGGCGGCGTTGATACAACTGAAGTGAATGAAAAAACTATGGAATCACTCAAACAAAAAAACCTTTACTTCTGCGGAGAAGTTTTGGATGTACTCGGGCGTCGCGGCGGTTATAATTTCGCCTGGGCTTGGGCGAGCGGATATGCGGCGGCAAGAGCTATAACAAAATCTTAAAGTAAATACAGCTAAACTACTTTTACAAATATAAAGGATTTCCACATGCCAACATCTCTTATAGTTTTAATCGTCGTTGCAGTTATTTTAGTACTTATGTACAACTCTCTTGTTTCAAAGAAAAACCAGGTTGAAAACATTTTTGCAAGTGTTGATACGGTTCTTAAAAAGCGTTATGACCTCATCCCCAACTTAGTTGCTTCAGTGAGCAAGTATATGGACCATGAAAAGTCTCTGCTTGAAAAAGTTACGCAACTCCGTGCTGAGGCGAACAAACCAAATATATCAGATGAAAAGAAGATTAAACTTGATGAACAGGTGAGCTCCGCTCTTGGTTCTATTATGATTGCAGTTGAGAATTATCCTGATTTAAAAGCAAACGAAAATGTTATGCATCTTCAACATTCACTGAGTGAAATAGAAGAACAAATCTCAGCGGCAAGACGCGCTTATAATCAGGCTGTGACAGACTACAACAATGCTATAGAAATGATTCCTACTAATTTTATGGCCACAGCTATGAATTACTCTAGAAAGCCTGTATTTGAGATTGTAGAATCTGAGAGAAAAAATATAAATGTAAAAGAGCTTTTTAACTAGCCCATGAAAAGCGTCAGTGAATTAACAGACTTTTATTACAGAAACCTCTTTGCTACTTTAGAAGAGTTGGAAATTCAGAGAAAAAACCTAAGATACAGAATCATTATAATAGGCATTTTTTATACTATTATTTTTATGCTTCTCTTTAGTTTTATACTAACATCTAATCTAGCCTCCGGAGATTTTTTTGCTTTTGCACTCTTCGCTTATGTTGGTATCGGTGGATTACTTTATAAGTTTTTAACCAAAGACTATACAGACGAGTTTAAAATAAAAGTCATCAAACCGCTGATAAGTGCCATAGATGAAAAGCTTAACTACACAAGTTCTATGTATGTTGCGCAGCGAACTTTTGAACGCTCGGAACTTTTTACTGCAACTGTCGATAGAATGAGTGGAAATGATCATGTTAAAGGCATTATAGGTACGACTAAGATAGAATTTTCGGACTTGCATGCTGAGCAAAGACATAAAAGTTCAAAAGGTAAAGAGAGTTGGAGTACCATTTTCAGGGGTCTTTTTATAGTGGCAGAGTTTAACAAAAACTTTATAGGCAAAACGGTTATTCTCCCTGACAGTGCGCAAAATACTTTTGGAGACTTAATAGGCGGCTGGTTACAGTCAAAGAACATGGGCAGAGATGAACTTGTAAAGATGGATGATAATGAATTTGAAAAAGAATTTGTTGTATATTCTACCGACCAGATAGAAGCGAGGTACATACTCTCTCCCTCACTCATGCAACGCTTACTTACATTTCAAAAAAGGTCCAAGCATCCTGTATATATCTCATTTATCGGCGACTCAATCCACATGGCAATCTACTACGGCAAAGACCTTTTTGAGCCATCTATATTTCGTTCACTTTTAAAGTATAAAATAGCAATGGAGTATGTAAGTACTCTTCATCTGGCTATCGGGATTGTTGATGAATTAAAATTAAATAAAAAAATATGGAGTAAACGATGAAAATTAAAACGATTTTACTAATGACACTTTTAACGCTCCACCTCTCAGCTTTAACAATAGGAAAAGTCCCAAAACTTGTAACTATTGAAGGTGATGATGGTGGACTTGTAAAAGATGGTAGCATCTGGAATTCCTCAACTATTAGAGAAAAGGCCATTATAATGTTTTATATTGATCCAGATAAAAAAAATATAAACTCACACTTTACTGCAAGGCTCGAAGAAAAAGGGTATACCAGAGAAAAGAATAGAACTATCGTCATTATAAACCTTGCAGCTACCTGGAAACCAAATTTTGTTATTGAGAAAATACTTAAAGCCGAACAAAAAGAGTTTCCTCAGACTCTTTATGTTCAAGATAGAAACAGTGTTTTAGTAAATGAATGGGGGTTAGATGATGATGCATCAGATGTTATTCTTTTCTCAAAAACAGGCGAAGTTCTTTTTTATAAATCTGGAAAAATGAGCGAAGAAGATATGCAAGAAGCTTTTAAAATTATAGAGGAGAATACCTTAAATGAATAAGGAAACAAATATATTCACGCTGAGTATAAGAGATTTTTTTAGTGCTAAAATGCTCAAATACTCTATTTTACCTTTTATAATCACTATGGTTGTTATATATATAGCCTTTTTTTCTATTGCAGGTATTGGACTTGACCAACTTGGGACTATGGATATTCACTCAAGTCAAACAAGCATTGAAAATGGTATTCCTCATACTGAGACTACAAATACACAGCTTGAGGGTAACGCGATTGTGCAGTACTTGATGAGCTTTGCCATTACCTCATGGATTATAAGCTTTTTAGTCTATGCCGTTGGCGGTTTTTTGATTCTTTATGTTTCTATATTTGTAGCCACATTAGTTATAGGTTTTTTGACACCACCTGTTTTAAAAGAACTTCAATTAAGACACTACCAAGATGTAGAGATGACAGGCTACTCAAACCTTATAGAGGGAATGTTTTTAATGCTCAAATGGGCAGCTATAATGTTCTTGTTATTTCTTGTAATGATTCCATTATATTTTATACCTTTCGTAAATCTAATCGCATTAAACTTTCCTTTGTATTATTTCTTTCATAAAATGATAACCTATGATATTTCATCAACTATATGTACAAGAGAAGAGGACAAAAAAATAAAGTTTTTCAGTGCAAACAAGATTAGGTTTAAGACCTTAGCCCTATACCTTGTCTCGCTAGTACCATTTGCCATATTTTTTGGTGCTATTTTTTATGTTATTTATTTGGGACACACATATTTTATTGAAGTTAGAAGAATAAGAGCAAATTAAAATTATTTTATGGAGCATAGTATGATAGACATAGAAAAATATTTTTTAAAAACAGGCATGTCACAAAAAGCTGTAGCTGAATCTCTGGTTGAAACACTTAACCCTATATTGGATGAATGTGTCTACAATGTAAAAAGGTACAACACCCCAATCTCTTTAATATTATTCTATACAGAAAATGACATTTCAGACCTCATCTTAGAGTACAAGAGATTAACAGATGTAGCACATACTATAAAACTAAAGGGTTCTTACTTTAACTTTGTAGTTTTGCCTTTTACAGATTTACAAGACAGTTTTACACTTATAGGTCACATTGAATACAACGTATCAACAAAGATAAAAGTTTTAAGTTCTGCTGCTGAAATAGAATCTGGAATTCATAATTACTACAATTTTATAAACTCTTATCTTATTGAAATTGCTGAAAAAGACAAGGGCAATATCTTAGCAATTCTATAATGGCTAATTTATTGGAACATAGGCATAGCCCTTATTTTGAAAATTAATAAGACCTATTACAGCGCTTGGAGTCATTTTTACAAAACTGTAAATATTGTCTCTTTTTAATTTATGTTTCACAGCACCGACATTACACATCAAAAATTCAATGTTATAAGTATCTGATAATTCTTCTAAGCTATTTTTTAAACTTGTTTGAGCATTTATAACTTCTTGCTCATTTTTAAATTCACTCTTTTTTACATCCTTTAAAAAAAACTTATAAGCACCGCCATGAATAATAACAACTGCGTCCAGCTTTTTTGAATTATTTTCATAATAAGTGTGAGTATAAACAATACCTTTAAGAAGTCTTTGCTCAAAGGTTTTGATGTTTGCAGTTGTTAAGTCATAAACAACTTTATGTATTTCTTGCGCTTGTAAGATCCCTGCTAACATTAAAAATAAAACTATTTTTTTCATAATGACTCCTGAGTGAATAAGATTCTTCTATTATATCTTGTAAATTTAAAGATAATCTTAACTTATTATTCTTCATCCTTATCTGCATCTTTCATTACCAAAGCTCTGTAAGCTTCGTCTTTTGGAACAAGTCCAGCTTCATATAGAAACTGAGACGGCAAAAAATTAGCTTTTTTAATCTTGTCATATTTGGCATAACTAAGGAAGAGTATATCTTTTGCCCGAGTGACAGCTACGTAAAAAAGTCGTCTCTCTTCATCGAGGGAACCGCCTCTTTGCATAAGTTTTCTATTTGGAAATCGTCCATCCATCAAGTCAACCACATATACTTCTTTATACTCTAAACCCTTTGAAGCATGAACACTTAGCAGGTTTACTCCCTCTCCCTGAGTCAGATCAGATGAGCCAAGAATCATTGCATTTAGAAATCGTTCGTGCTCAGAGTATGGCTTAGACAACTCTTCTAAAAGCATCATTTTTCTAGCTATTCGGATGAGTGATTCTTCTTTTTGCTTCTCATCAATACTGCCATCTTTAAGGGTTGCTCTTTTTGTTGATAAAATATCGGAGATATGTTTGTATAAAGATGATGCAGCTATTTTTTTGACTATTGTTTTAGGTTGTTTGATGCCTTTTAAATCACGATATAAAAGATAAAAATCGTGCAAAAAGCTTGCCCCGTCTTTTGTGAGTTTAGGGTGTTTTAAAATTGGATTTTTCATAAATTTACTTTCAAAATCTAACTTTGCAAACTTGCCGACGGCACCAAGTTCTAAAAATTCATCAAAAAGACCCAACTGATGAGAAACCTTTCTTTTTTCAAATGGATTATTAATTGACTCATCAGGAGCATACAGTCCGTAAAAAATAGAGCCATGCCCTAAAGTTTTGAGTGCTATATACATCTCTTTGGCCATTGCACTTCCAATACCCTTGGCAAACTCAAAAAGGTGAATGAAAGCCATCATATCAGACTCATTTACAAGTAAAGTATATAAGTCAAGTACAGCCTTAACCTCGCGAGAGTCAAAAAAACTGGTTCCTCCTTTTCTCTTACAAGGAATATCTAACTCTCTTAATCCTACTTCTATCCCATCAGCAGAAGAGTTATTTCTAAAAATAACAGCTATCTCTTCTCTTGGAGTTTGCGAGTCTCTTATTTGTGCTGCCACAGCATGGTACTGCTCAAACAATTCATCATAAGCTAAAAGTCTAGGTGCCTGCGCTTCATAATTTCTTGTCACTTCGAGTTTCTTTGGGTAAATTCTTTCGTTATGTTCTATAACTTTGGTGGCAAGAGAAAGTATGGGCATGGTTGAGCGATAGTTTTTTGTAAGTGTGTGGACTTTGGCATGTGGAAATTTAGTTGAGAATGAACCGATAATAGAAATATCTGCACCATTGAAGGCATAAATACTCTGGTCATAATCTCCGACACAAAAAAGTGAAGGCGGTTTTATAGCATCTATTAGCGTACCTTGAAGTGCATTTGTATCTTGGTACTCATCGACCAGAACTTCTTTATAACCTAAATCTTCTGTTTTACATATATTTCTGAAATTTATAAGTAAATCGTTGAAGTTTACAAAGCCATACTCTTTTTTCAAAGCTTCAAACTCATCAACAATATCTGCATAAATCATAGCAAAGGGTTCATGCTCAGGGTAGTTTTCTATTATCCAGTTCTCAAAATCTCGTTCAAGCTCTGTATTTTGATAAAAAGAGTAGACATCATAGAGATAATTTCCGCCATAAGGAGTAAGTTCAGCCCCTATTTGCATAAATGAACGTTTTTCGTAAACAGACCTAAAGAGTGTTTTTAGCTCACGCTGCTGTTTTAAAACTACTTTTTGATCTTGCTTTTTAAGCCATCTGTAACTCACTGCATGAAAAGTGCCGGCATCTATTTTAGCCGCTATCTCTTTACCAAAATACTCGGCAACTCTCTCTACCATTTCTGCGGCTGCTTTGTTGGTAAAAGTAAGTAGCAAAATTTCTTGCGGAGCAATACCTGAACCAAGTAAATGCCCTATCCTTCCAACTATTGTAGATGTTTTACCAGTACCTGCTGAGGCTATAATAAGGTTTTGTGAATCAGTAGAAGTAGCAGCAGCATATTGTTCAGGATTTAAACGAGATAATGGCAAAAACACCCCTTTTTATTTTAAGAATGAGATTATACTACGATAACCTTACAAGCGAAAATAGGAATTAATATTTTATATGTTAAAATACATGAATTCAAAAAGATGACAATAAGGCAACTATCATGCGTGAGAGTGATATATTAAAAATTATATCAAACGAAACGAAAAAAAGCATTGACGGTTTAACCGTTGTTACCCCTAGTCTTTACAATAGTATATTTACAAAGTTTGCTCTAAAGCATAATGCCAATTTAGATGATAGTGAAATAATTTCTGATAAATTTTTAGATGAAAAGATTTCTACACTTACAGATTTGCAGAATCTAACATCAAAAAATGCCTTACAATTAAGTCAGCACACAGCTAAGGCGATTTTTGCTATTAAAGAGAAGGATGATTCTCTTTTAAAAGAAGTATTAAAAGAGACACAAAAATTACGTCTGGAAATAGAAAAACTAAAAGAATCCATATATAAAGATTCCTTAACACATGTATATACCAGAAAATGGCTATGTGAGAACCTTCTAGATGCTGAAACTCAAAATTTTAAAGATCCTGGAACACTTGCAATTATAGATTTAAACTATTTCAAAATTATTAATGACACCTATGGACATATAATAGGAGACAAGGTTTTGATTTTTATGGCTAATCAGCTAAAAAAAACTAGAGGGCAAGTTGTAAGATACGGCGGAGATGAATTTATAGTTATTTTTCCTGCCCATACTACAAAAGAGAATGCCTTTTCAGAGCTCAATACTTTAAGAGAAAATATTTTACACAAAAATTTAAAAGTTAAAGATGCTGAGTTTAAAATGAGTTTCTCTTTTGGTATTCATAAATATATGGCAAACAAGGGATTAATTGACGTTATTGATTTTGCTGATAAAAACATGTACAAAGATAAGCTCAAAATAAAAGAAAGAATTAAGGGCATATAAACCAAATAAGTCCTTAACCACTAGAACCCCTAAGCAAACCCTCACCTCTTTTTAGCTATAATCGCGCAATTTTAAACCAAACGATTTAAGGCTAAACAGATGTCAGAAAACAGCTACGAACCACAAAAAGTAGAAAACAATTTTTATAAAATTTGCGAAGACAGAAAGTACTTTGAAATAGACGGCAACAAAGCCATTCAAGAAGAGGGAAAAAACTTTTCTATCATGATGCCTCCTCCTAATGTAACAGGACGTCTGCATATAGGTCATGCACTTACATTCACCCTTCAAGATATTATTACTCGCTACAAAAGAATGGATGGATATAAAACTCTTTGGCAGCCTGGTACTGACCACGCGGGAATAGCGACTCAAAATGTTGTTGAAAAACAGCTTCTTGCAGAAGGTACAACGAAAGAAGAGTTGGGTCGTGAAAAGTTTTTAGAGCGTGCATGGGCTTGGAAAGCAGAATCTGCTGGAATTATGACAGAACAACTTCGTCAAATGGGAGTATCTCCTGCATGGGAACGCGAACGTTTTACTATGGACGCAGGACTTCAAAAATCTGTAAAAGAAGCCTTTGTTCATCTTTACAATGATGGCCTGATCATTCGTGGAAACTATATGGTTAACTGGTGTACGCATGATGGTGCACTCAGTGATATTGAAGTTGAACATGAAGACCATAATGGTAAATTTTACTATATGAAATACCCTTTTGCAGATGGCAGCGGGCATGTGGAAGTTGCAACAACAAGACCTGAAACATACTTTGGCGATACAGCAGTAATGGTTCACCCTGATGATGAGCGATATAAAGCACTAATCGGCAAAAAAATTAAACTTCCGCTACTTGAACGTGAAGTAGCAATTATTGCTGATGAGCATGTTCAAATGGATTTTGGAACGGGTGTGGTAAAAGTTACTCCAGCACACGATCAGAATGACTACGAAGTTGGAAAACGTCATGATTTAGAATTCATTACAGTATTTGATGAAAAAGGTATTTTAAACGACTATGCCGGAGAGTTTCAAGGCTTAGAGCGTATGGAAGCTCGTGACATCATCGTAAAAAGACTTGAAGAAGAAGGGTTTATGGTTAAAATAGAGGACCATAAACACCAAGTCGGACACTGTTACAGATGTAAAAATATCGTTGAACCGTATATATCAAGACAATGGTTCGTAAGAAAAGAAGTTGCTGATAAATCTATAGAAAAAACAAATGCTGGCGAAGCGCAATTTTTTCCACCTCACTGGATAAACTCTTACAACTCTTGGATGGGAGAACTCCGTGACTGGTGTATTTCTCGTCAACTTTGGTGGGGACATCAGATTCCGGTATTTTACTGTGACGATTGTGACCACGAATTTGCATCTCAAGAAGAACATCCTGAATCTTGTCCTAAATGTGCCTCTAAAAACCTCACTCAAGACCCTGATGTTCTTGACACATGGTTTAGTTCCGCTTTATGGCCTTTTTCAACTTTAGGCTGGGGAAATGGCGACGTTGAGATGGACAAACTTTTCAAATCTGATGATATGAAAGATTTTTATCCAAATACACTTCTCATCACAGGTTTTGACATCCTGTTCTTCTGGGTAGCTAGAATGATGATGATGGGTGAAAAATTCAATGGTCAACTTCCATTTAACCACATCTATCTTCATGCTCTTGTTCGTGATGAAAAAGGTGAAAAGATGAGTAAGTCCAAGGGGAATGTAATCGACCCTCTGGATACGATAAACAAATACTCTGCCGATATTCTAAGATTTACGCTTGCTATAAGTGCCGCTCAAGGTCGTGACATACGTATGAGTACTGAGAAGTTAGAGCAAAACCGTAACTTTACAAACAAACTTTACAATGCCTCAAAATACTTACAGATGAATGTAGATGTATTCCCTGATTTAAATGGCTATAAGATTCAAACCAATCTTGGTCGCTATATGCTTTCTCGCCTTAACTTTGCTACAAAAGAAGTTCGTGCAAATCTTGATGAATACAAGTTCAATGATGCGGCTCTTGTTATGTATAAATTTCTTTGGAATGAGTTTTGTGACTGGGGAATCGAGTTAAGCAAGGCTGACAAAGATTCTATAGTTGAACTTGG
>JAGXIA010000014.1 GCA_024635885.1 Helicobacteraceae bacterium
CTATGGCGTCATCACCAATGACTTCATTACATACATGAACACATTTCTCACACATAATACATAAGGCTGGATCGTAATTAATCAATCCCCAATGTTCAATCGGACGGTGCTGTTCACGAGTACTGAAATTTTGTTGGCTTACACCAAATTCTAGTGTTTTATTTTGAAGGTCACACTCACCTGATTTATCACAAACACCACACTCTAGAGGATGGTTGACATCATAAAGTTTCATAATGTTCGTTCGTTCTTTCTCTAATTTCTGTGTATTAGTAGTTATCTCTAAACCCTCAGTTGGAGGAGTATTACACGAAAGTACAAAGCCTTCCACTCCCTCAGCCTCTACCACACACATACGACACGAGGCACAGGGTGTAGTTTTTGCAATGTAACACATTGTAGGTATATAGATATCATTTTTACGAGCTACTGTTAAGATAGTCTCGCCTTTTTTAGCTTCTACGGAGACACCATCAATTTTAAAATTAATCATCCATCCCCCTTTAAGTTGCTATCATTGCAATATAATAACAACGCATACAACGGTCAGCTTCACTTAGAGCTTCTTCTTGAGTAAAGCCCAAATTGACTTCTTTATTGTTAAATTTTCTAATATCAACATCAAGAACTTCACTCTGTTGACGAGGTAATCCTGGAAGCCAGCCTGTTACTTTCTCTTTTTTATCGTAAACACGTAGTTTACGCAAGTGGTCTTCCATAATCTCATCATCAGACAAGCTAATTTCACCTGTTTGAAGGTATCTGCTTATAACAGAAGCTCCACGTTTAGCTTGACCAACTGCATTAACAATAGTCATTGGACCATATTCACAATCTCCAGAAGCAAAAATTCCCTTACGAGATGTCATATAATCTTTGCCGTTTGTTTTAACTGTTCCCCAAGACGTCTTCTCAATCTCCCACTCTTCAGGTAAAAGTTTTAAATCAGCTGCTTGAGACACTGCTGGAATTAAAAAGTCAGTCTCAATAGTATAAGATTCACCCTCAATTTTAACAAGTTGAGCGCGACCACCCTCTGGGTCAGGAACTAATTCAAATTTATCAACCATAAGAGATTTTAATACATCATCTTCATCGTTCATTTTTGCTACAGCCGAGTGGAATAAAAATTCTACTCCCTCTTCGACAGCTTCATGATACTCTTCATAGGTAGTGTTATTTATAATTGTTTTCTCATCTCTACGATAAATCATATAAACTTTTTTTGCATTGGCTCTAATTGAACATCTTACAACATCCATGGAAGTAAATCCGCCACCAACACAAACAACAGTTTTACCAGTTAAATCTACTGGCTCACCGATTCTGTATTTATCCCAAAGATTGATTTGATCTAGCATTTCAATAGCTGACCAATACCCTTTGATTTCAAATCTTTCATTATCACAATAGACTTTCTTAGATATACGAGTACCGGTAGAAACCATAGTTGCATCATATTCTTTCTCAAATCTTCTCATATCATCTGCGTTAATCTTAGAGTTAACTATAAAGTTTACTCCCATATCTCTAACACATTCTATATCTTCGTTATATTTATCAATAGGCATTCTGTATTCAGGTACACCAACTGCAACTTCACCACCTAAAACAGGTAGTTCTTCATAAACATCAACTTCAACACCATCAGCTGCCAAATAATATGCTGTCGTAAGTCCTGCAGGACCTGCTCCAATTACTGCAACTTTTTTACCTGTACTCGGTGCTTTTTCCATTGGATGGAAAAAATCTAATCCTTGATCTGTTTCCCAATCAGCGCCAAGACGTTTAAGTGCCATAATAGCAATTGGTTCATCAAGGTTTGTTCTTCTACACGCATCCTCACATGGATGTGGACATACACGACCACAAGTATGAGCAAGTGGCATAGTTTGACGCGTTGCTTCAAGTGAATCATCGAATCTTAAATCTCTTACACCTTCTATGTATCCAGGAATATCAACATGTGCAGGACAAGCGTCAGTACAAGGTGCTGTTATTTTTGCAATATATCCAATCTCATCATTATAGTGCTTTGATGGTTTTTGCTCATTAATACAAGCCATAAATTCATGCTCAAAATGCTTCATTAAATCTAAAATAGGATTCGGAACTGTTTTTCCAATCTCACATTTTGAAGTAACTTGCATGCTGGCACCGATCTCTTTCAAGTGATCCAAATCAGCAACGCACCCTTCCCCACGAGCAATCTTGTCTAATTGATCATATAGAATTCTTCCACCCCAACGACCAGGTGCACATCTTCCACATGCTTCAGAATAGACTTGATATTGTGCTGCGTATTCCATTGCTAAACGGATTACATCTACATCAGCATTAAACAGTGACACGCCATCCCAACCAATAAAGGCTTTAGAATCACGATGGTCATCATATGTTGCTGGTAGGTTATAAGCTGATTCTTCCCACTCTTCTTCAGGTTTGCCAACATTGTTAATTAGCTCACCATTCCAAGTAGAAAAATAGACTTTACTCACAATTCAATCCTAGCATTATTTTTTAGCAACGACAGTCCAATCGACTTCGTTAAACTTTAAAGAGTTCATCAACTCATAACCACACTCTTTTACTAAATCTGCTGATTTTTGAATAGGTGTAAAATCACCTATTTCAAATAAAAATATTGCAACTTCACCAGCTTTATGAGAGCCTAAAATTTCTTTCATTCTTGGCTCAAACCCATCTTTTAAATGTCTTAAATCATATCTTTTCATTAGCGGTCTACCTCTCCAAATACTATGTTTGTCGTTCCAATAATAGAAACAACATCCGGAATATAATGACCTGGTAACAGGTCAGTTAAAATGCCTGTATGCCAGAACGACGGAGCACGAAGTTTTAGTCTATATGGATACGGTCCACCTTGAGAGTTAATAAAGAAACCAAGTTCACCTTTTGGTGATTCTGTTGCTACATAAACCTCACCAACCGGTGGTCTCATACCTTGTGTTACAAGAACAAAATGCTGCATCAAAGAGTAATTTTGAGTCATAATGTCTAATTTAGAAGCTGATATATATTTTGGAGCATGTGCCATTAACTCAGTTTGGTTATTTTTTACACACTCTTCATACATATCCATTGTTTGATAAAGAATCTTTGCAGACTCTCTCATCTCTTGCATATATAAACGGTAACGTGCAAAGTTATCGCCCTTATCTGAAAAAGGTACATTGAACTCAACTTCATCATATAATTCATAAGGCTCTTCTTTACGAATATCCCACTGTACACCTGAAGCACGAAGCATCGGACCAGTACAACCCCAAGAAAGTGCCATTTCAGTTGATATAGTACCAACTTCTTCCATTCTCATTAACCAAATACGGTTAGTGTCAAGAAGATCTTCATAATCTTTAATATTTTGAGGTAACTTATCTAAAAATGTTTTTAGCTGAGAAAGAAAGTTATCTTGAATATCTAAAGGAACACCACCAATACGAATTGCGGCATGTGTAAGTCTTGCGCCACAATACCCTTCAATAACATCCATCAAGTATTCTCTTTCACGGAATGCAAAAAGAAAAACTGTCATAGCGCCAATATCAAGTGCAGTTGTTGCTAACCAGAAAAGATGTGACATAAGACGATTTATTTCTAAAAGCATCATACGAATAACTTTTGCACGACGAGGAACTTCTACGTCTATAAGCTTTTCAACAGCCAAGGCAAAACCATAATTGTTTGAAGATGATGCAATATAATCCATACGGTCTGTTGTAGGCATGAATTCATTATAAATCATGTTTTCAGCCATTTTTTCCATACCGCGGTGAAGATATCCGATATCAGGATGTGCTTTTACAATCTGCTCTTGCTGAAGGTGAAGCATTAAACGCAACTGTCCATGAGAAGATGGATGCTGAGGACCAAAGTTTAATATAAGTTCATTATCATCTCTGTCAAAAGTAATATTTTCAAAAAACGGTGTTAATCTATTTGTTATTTGTGCCATATTTTACCACCCTATCTTTGTGGGTCATCAACAACTGTTGATGACTCTTTATCGAATTTTTTAATCAAAAATACACCACCATCTTCTTGGTAGCTCTGCTCAGTTTTAGGCTCATCACCTGTTATTTTTGTACCTTTAGGTACTTCATATCCTAAACGGGCAAATCGCTCAGAATCATAACGGTCAACTTTTGCTGTATCGCGAAGTTCAGGCCCAATAATATCTCTTGCTTCTTTTCCGTAAATTTTATCTACTTCATACCATGCAGCAAACTCATCACCCTCTAGTGGGTAAGTTTTAAGAAGTGGATGTCCTTGCCAATCATAAGGCATAAGAATTCTTTTCATAAACGGATGTCCATTTGCTTCAATACCGAACATATCAAACATCTCACGCTCAGACCAATCAGCACAGCGGAAAAGTTTTTCAACACTGTTTACTGCTTGGCCTTTATTGATTACCATTTTTATACGAATTCTTTTTCTTTTGTTCATGCTTAGCATTTGGTAAAAGATTTCAAAAGTATTATTTTTAGCTAACCAATCAATTGCACTCATCTCTGAAAGTTGCGTATATTCCAGTTCATCTCTAGCAAGTTCAAGAACACCATAGTTGTCCTCTGCTTTGATATAAACTACCATTTGCCCAACTTGGATATAAGCCTCAGTTACTTCAAATTTAGCTCTTATTGCCGCTAAATCTGCTGCAAAAACTGCATCACTCTCAACTTCTTGTTTTGGCACTTGTGGAGCTACATAATATCTATCTGTATAGTACGGTTTAGCTTGTACATCGTCTTTTGGTGTATAGGCTCTCATTACATTAACCTTTTTGGTTTTTGCGCATTACCGGCTTTGTTAGCACGAATTTTCTTCTGTAATAACATAACTCCGTACTGAAGAGTTTCAGGACGTGGAGCACAACCTGGAAGATATAAATCAACAGGAATAATTCTATCAACCCCTTGAACAGTTGCGTAAGTGTTAAACATACCACCTGTATTTGCACATGAACCCATTGAAATAACCCATCTAGGTTCAGTCATCTGGTCATAAAGTCTTTTGATAAACTCAGCATGTTTTTTCGTAAGTGTTCCAGCTACAATCATAACATCTGCCTGACGAGGAGAAGCTCTAAAAATAGTTCCAAAACGGTCGAAGTCATATCTAGATGCACCTGAAGCCATCATTTCAATACCACAACAAGCAAGTCCATAAGTAAGGGCCCAAAGTGAATTTGAACGACCCCAATTTACGATTTTATCAATACTTGTTAATGCTACTGGTAAACCACCATCTTGAGTATAATTTATTTTATGCTGTGCCATTCAAGCGCTCCTTTTTTCCATGCATATACAAAACCAATTGTTAATAAGAGAATGAACATAATCATCTCTACGAAACCGAACCAGCCAAGAAGTTTAAAATCAACCGCCCATGGGAACATAAAAACGATTTCAACATCAAACAGTAAAAAAAGCAATGCAAATAAATAAAATTGTGGTGAAATTCTATTTGGTTGTTTTGTAACCTGTGGGCCACATTCATAAATTGAAAGCTTAATCTTCTCAGCATCTTTTGCAGCTAACGCACGACTCGCTAAACGGGCGATAATCGTCGTCCCTGTAAAAGCACCGAATGTTATAACGAAAAGTACAAATACCCCAAAATACGGGTTTGCTGTAGCAATATGCTCCATATAACCTACCTTTTTATTTTAAAACTATACCCCTTGAAAATATAGCTTTATTGATAATTTGTTTTCAAATACTTTAAAACACTAAGTATTAATAGAAAAAACAGTTGCTTGCACTATAACAAATTGTGCTTTAAATAAAAGAATACAGGTATGGAAGTAAGGTTGAATGTCACTAATCGCAACACTTAATTTGGCTTATACAAAGCGGTGTGTAGATTTGTAATAGACTGTGTATAAACTGAAGTTATATAACTACAGTTTATACTATTATTCTATTTTATATTGACGGATTTAGGCTTCAAAATACCGTTTTCTTTTTGATGCTTTAAGTTTATGTACATCAACGACTATAAAACCATCAACGCAGTTATCAAACTCTTTGTCTATTCCAAAATCCATAAACTGCACTCCATCATCGTCGCATAAATCACAATACTGTTTATAGAGAGTCGGTATTGCATATCCGCCCAATTGAAGTTCATTTTTCAGAGTTATAAGGTCTTCATTAAAATCATTGTTTAAAAATAATGTTTCAAATTTACTCTTATTTTCACTTGAAATGTTGTAGCTGTCACGATGCACTACACTTTTATTTTTCGCACCAAAATAATTCATATAAAAATATACAAGTAAAGCAACAGAATAATCATCATATGAACGGGATATGCTTACCGGACCAAACATATAACGAATTTCAGGATTGGCTCTCATATAAGCACCTATTCCCTGCCATAAATAATCAAGTGCTCTTGAATTCCAGTATTTTGGCTGAATAAAACTACGACCTAACTCGATGCCCTCATTAAAATATTTTGCAAATTCTTCTTTATAATTAAAAAGAGTTGCTGTATAAAGTCCTTCAGCTTCAAACAAATCAATAATCTCTTTTGCCTTTACTATACGGTATGAACCAACTATTTCCAAGTCTTTTTCATCCCAAAGAATAATATGTTCATAACAGTAATCAAACTCGTCAATATCGCGTTTTTTACCACTGCCTTCTTTAACTTGCCTAAAACTGATTTCTCTTAAACGACCTACCTCTTTTAAAATAACATTCTCTTCTTCGTTAGAATACAGATAGATTTTCTTTCCATCTTTAGTCTCTCCAAGAGCCTGTGCATTTTGAAGTTCATGCTTAAGCTCCTGTCTGTTTTCCGCTAAAGCTATCGCATTATGGGTTTTAAAAATACCCTTGTTTTTTTTTGCAAATGAATAAAAGTGTTTACGCAAAAGTTTTACCACATCTTGCATCGGTAATGAAGGTATATTGTAACTCTCATAAGGAATAGTTTTTCCGATATTAAAAGATATATTTTTATCTTTATACTTAAACATTTCATGCGGTATTGTAGCGGTGGCTAAAGACTTGTTCAACATAGATATTAAATAAAAACTATTTGAATTTTTCGCATCAATATGAATAGGAAGTATTGGTGCCTGCATTTTCTGAGCTACTTTGAGAAACCCTTTTTGCCATCTTGTGTCTCTAATGCCATTTGGTCGAGCACGACTAACTTCACCAGAGGGAAATATAATAACTGCCTGCTCTTTTTTCAGGGCATCATAAATAGCTTCTACAGAGCTTCTTCCCATTTTTCCTCTTACATTTTCTATTGGAATTAAAACATCATTTATATTTTCAAATTCACTTAAAAAATTAGAGGCAACTATTTTCACATCTTTTCTGACATCCTTTACTACATTGAGTAATGCTAAAGCATCTAAAGCACCTAAAGGATGGTTCGCAATAATAACCGTTCTTCCATATGCCGGAATTCTTGAGAGCTGATTTTTATTTATGGTTATATCTATATTAAAATATTCTAAGATTGCTTCTATAAAATCAAAGGCAGAAGAGTTTTGGTGTTCTTGTAAAAAAACATTAATCTCATTTTCATGAGAGAGTTTTTTAAAAAGTTTGATGATTGTATTTCGAACAATCTGGGGAAGTCTTTCAAATGATGGATAATTATGGTTAAAGTAACTCTCTGTAGAAATAGCTGGCATTTATAGTTCCTCTGCAAAACATTTTATGCCGTAATTTTGCATGAAATATGTTACAAAAGTATTACTATAATGTTACCTAGATGTTACATTCCACAATACAGAGTATTTAAGTATTTATAAAACCTACTGATTTTTCACTATCAAAATTTGCATCTTTTTCTCTTTGAATCTCTTGTACAAAATCTTCTAGAGTAAAAACTGGGTTTTCACGAACTGCAACTTTATAAGCTGTATTTTTAACAATCAGATTAATTTGGCCACCGGTAAGGGCATACTTTGACAAAGGTGTTGCATCAAAACCTTTTTCGTATGGAGCGTCAAGCGGTAACATTTTTTTCCAAAGTTTTACTCTTTGCGCTTCATCGGGTTTTTTAAATTCTATTTTGTAATTAAATCTTCTTGAGAACGCTTTATCGATATTTTCAAGTAAATTTGTTGTAGCTATAAGCATCCCTTTAAAGTTTTCAATTTGTTCTAAAAAGATATTTTGCATCTGATTGTGCATCTGGTCAGCACTTGAGCTTATTCCACTAGAACGAGAACTTAGAAACTGATCTGCTTCATTTAAGAGAAGTATCGGCTCAGTTTTTGTTTTTTCACATAAATCATAAAATGTGTCAAATATCTTACGAACATTTTTTTCACTTTCACCCACATACATAGACAAAATCTTAGAACAGTCAAATGCCAGAACCTGACGCTTGAGTGATTTTGCAATAGAATAAGCAGTCATTGTCTTACCGGTACCGGCTGCACCATAAAAAATAATTCTAGCATCAATTCCACTTTTTTTATCTTTTACACCCCATTTTACAAGGCGTGCCATAACCTCTTTGTCTACTTGACGCATAAGGTTTTCCAGTGTCTCTTCTGTTTTTTTGCTCAGCACAACATCTTCCAGAGATGTCTCGCTGTCAATAAGTTCAAAAATATCTTGATCTTGTACAAGTGCATTTAACTTTAATCT
Organism: Helicobacteraceae bacterium; assembly: GCA_024635885.1. GTDB lineage: Bacteria > Campylobacterota > Campylobacteria > Campylobacterales > Sulfurimonadaceae > Sulfurimonas. Next base: position 8,652 of record JAGXIA010000014.1, read on the forward strand.
TCTTACTTTTTTATTTTTTTGCGGGTGAATTATGCCTTGAAGAACCTCATCGACTATATAAAAAGCACGAGATATTCCGCCAAAAGGGTTTAACATCTCTTCATAGTCAATTATTCCCTCGCTAACTAAATTTGAACCCTCTTCAAGAAGTGAACGGTTTTTAATACGCTCGTATTCATCTAATGAAATTAAATCTATTAAGGTATTCATCTCACGAAGAGAGGTGTCTGTAGAACTGTACTCTTCACGTAAAAGGGCAATAAAAATAACCTGTTCATATATAGTCATCTTTTTTTGTTTAAAAAATTTATCTAAAACAAGACTTTCGGCAGTTTGTTTTACTCTCTCTTCTATTCTTTGTTCAAGCAGTTTAAGCTTATGTTGAATTCTGTCAATTCCAAGAGAATGTTCATGAACATTCTGACGGATACTGCTCATTGTTTGATACAGCTCAATTCTGAAAAACTGATCTTGGAGATATTCCAAATGGTCAGCATAAGGCTTGATTTCAGGTAAATTATATTCAAGTGTACCATCTTGTAAAAGCTTTAAAAATGACGGTGAAAGACCGACAGCCGTATTTAAAAGTTCTAGCGGAGTTACTTCAGATATCTTCATAGGAGTAAAACTTTGTTGATGAAGCCAACCAAGTTCTAAGAGTATTTTAACCTCTTGCAAATGGTCAAGATACTCATAATTATCACCTTCATGAAGGTCTTGAAGCAGATCAAGAACAAGAACATCATCCTGTCCCTGCATATACTTTTTAGCTAAATACTGAAGTTTAATCGCCTCGTGCGCACTACACTTTAATTGTAAAAATATTTGAGATTTTTCAATCTCTTTTGTTTGTAAAAAATCAACTAATGTTTTCAAATAATTCCTTAAAATTTATAGCCAACGCCTGCTGAAACCATCAGTACGTTTGCGTTTGTGAATTCA
>JAGXIA010000082.1 GCA_024635885.1 Helicobacteraceae bacterium
AACACTTTTTGTGGAAATCTTGTGGATGCTAATCGGGCTGGAATAATAATCATAATTTAATGCCTCTTTGATATAATTACAAAATTATATCTAAAATGTTTTCAAGGTAGTTTATTTTATGCTTCTTTACCAGCCACAAGAGGGTTACTGTTATAACAGTGATTCTGTCTTTTTATATGACTTTATAGACTCCTTTAATCCAAAAGGAAAAGTTCTCGACGTTGGAGCAGGCTGTGGAGTTGTCGGTCTTTTAGTGGCAAGAGATAACAAAAAAGTAGAGTTGGAAGCTGTTGAAAAACAAGAAGCATTTATTCACTATGCAACTACAAACGCCAGAGTCAATAAAATAGAGTACAAGATGCATGAAGGCAGTTTTTTAGAGCTTGATGAAGATGTGAAATATGATTATATTATTTCTAACCCTCCTTTTTATCATGATGGTGCATCTAGAAGTGAAGATGAAATGTTGTTTAATGCGCGCTATAATGTAAACTTACCAATAAAAGATTTTTTTAAAAAAGTTTCACAACTTTTAAAACCGCAGTCTCATTTCATATTTTGTTATGATGCATCTCAGTTTGGTCTGATTTGTGCTGAGCTAGATAAGGTAAACTTGAGAGTTGTAGATGTTCAATTTGTTCATCCAAAAATAGATAAAAAGGCTTCTTTAGTAATGTTACATGTTAAAAATGGGTCAAAATCTCTTATGAAAGTTTGGGAACCCTTCATTAGTTTTGATGGAACTGAATTTTCACAAAAGGCTCAAAATATTTATAAAAAAGCTAAAACACAGAGTATTAAATGTCAGATTTAATGAAGCAAGACGGCTTTGATTATACTTTTGATCAATCGGCCTGTTCCACATGCCAAGGAAGATGCTGTACTGGAGAGAGTGGATATATTTATATCTCAAAAACAGAGATTGAAAAAATTTCTGAGCTCTTAAATTTGGATATTAGTGAGTTTGTGGCAGAATACCTTTTTAAAAAAGCTTATAAGTATTCTATTAAAGAAGTAGTGCATAATGATTCTCATGAGTGCGTATTCTATGATAGAGAGTCAAATGGTTGCAGAATTTATGATGCAAGACCTCTGCAATGCAAGACCTTTCCTTTTTGGAATTATTATAAAACTAGAGTCGATGAATTAAAGTTAGAATGCCCAGGGATTAAAAATGATTAAAATAATAGTATTTTCTTTTTTATTGTTAATTTTTAGCGGTTGTGTGGGGATATTTCCATCTCCCGAGCCAGTAAAACCAAATGTGAAAGCTTTTGAAGAAGAAGATACTTATATATTACTGGCTTTAAGAGCTGAACAACTAAAAGAGTATAATGCTTCATCAAGTATATTTAATACTCTGTACGAAAAATCAAATAAAAAAGAGTATCTTTATCGTTCACTTCAAAACGACTTAGCAGCCGCCCAAAACGAAAAAGTTATTTCAAGAGTTGAGGAACTGGTTGATGGTTCATTAGATGACTTTGTTTTAGCTCGTCTAAAAATAGTAGCTTTAATTCAACTTGGACGATTGGATGAAGCTAAGAATTTAGCCATTGCTTTAGTGGAACAATCAAATACTGTCGATGATTATATGCTTGTAAGTGATATTTATATAGAAGAAAAAAAGTTTGACACAGCTATGAAATATTTAGAGAGTGCTTATGCAAAAGACTACAGTGAACAAGTACTGGACAAAATGTCAATTGTCCTTTATGTTAATTTACAAAGAAAAAAAGATGCCATTGCCCAGTTAGAAACGCATACAAGAATACATGGGTGCTCAAAACAGATATGCTCAAGACTTATAGGTTTTTACAGCAATGAGAACAACATAGAAGGACTTCTCTCTACTTACCTTAGGTTATACCAAATAGATGCCAGTGATGAAATTTCATCTAAGATAGTACAGATTTATGGATATAAAAAAGAGTATATAAAACTTATGAATTTTTTAGAGAGTTCTCAAAGTGATGATGTCTTGCTTTTGCAACTCTATACGAATTCTAAAAATTATGCCAAAGCATTTCCTTTAGCTGAAAAACTTTATGCTAAAACCGCTGAAGTGAGTTATCTGGGTCAGAGTGCAATATATGAATATGAGAGTTCTGCGAATAAAAATGACGAAGTTATGCTCCGCCGTGTTATAAGAAAATTGGAGCAGGTCATTAAAAGTGATCAAAGTCCACTCTATTTAAACTACTTGGGTTATTTGATGATAGATCATGAGATAGATGTTAAAGGCGGTATGAAGTATATAAGAAATGCTATGAAAATTGACAATAACTCTGCATTCTATTTAGACTCTCTGGCTTGGGGCTATTATAAATTGGGTGCTTGTACTAAAGCTGAAAAAATAATGAAAAAAGTTGTTAAATTAGAAGGTGGAGATGACAAAGAAGTACTTCTGCATTTTAAAGCCATTCAAAAGTGTGTGAAAGATAAGAAACTTAAAACTAATAAAGGTAAAAAGAAATAATGATTTTAGATGATATTATTAAAAAAACAAAAGAAGATTTAGTTATTAGAGAAAAAAAGTTTTCTCTAGATTGGCTTGGTCGTTCTTTAGCATTTAATGCCAGAGCACCAAGAGATGTAATTCCATACCTAAAAGCTACAGAGGAAGACCCGTATAGAATTATTGCCGAGGTAAAAAAAGCTTCACCTTCAAAAGGGATTATACGTGAGAATTTTGATCCATTGGCAATTGCACAAGCGTATGAAAGAGGTGGAGCAAGTGCTATTTCTGTTTTAACAGAGCCTCATTTTTTTCAAGGTTCACTGGACTATTTAGGCGGGATTAGAAGATATGTAGGTATTCCACTGCTGAGAAAAGATTTTATTGTCTCAAAATACCAAATTTTAGAAGCTACAGTTCATGGTGCGGACTTTATTTTACTTATTGCTGCAGCACTTACAAAAAAAGAGTTAAAAGAATTGTTAGCTTATACAAGACACTTAGGAATGGAAGCTTTGGTTGAGGTTCACGATAAACCCGATTTAGTAAAAGCTATATATGCCGGTAGCGATATTATAGGAATAAATCATAGAAATTTACAAACTTTTGAGATGAATATGAACCTGTGTTATGATTTAATTCCGATGATTCCAAACGGAAAAATCATTGTTGCAGAAAGTGGGATTTACGAACACGGACAGTTAGAAGATTTATCTAAGGCTGGAGTAGATACATTCTTGGTTGGTGAGTCTTTAATGCGCGAAGATGATGAGGAACTTGCTTTACGAAAATTAAAGCACGGCTAAATATCTTGGCACCCCAAGAGTACTTCCTCGTTTTACTCACAGCGCATGTGGAATGTATTTCCACATGCCAAATAGCTTCTGAGATTGATAGATCTCAAGCTTTAGTGGCCACAGCGGCCCAAGCGAAGAGCGAGGGATTTTATTCCTCTCTCGGTCTAATTAAGTAGACTCTTTACACATTCATTAATTCTTTTTCCATCGGCTTTGCCAGCTAACTCTTTAGAAGCAGTTCCCATAACTTTACCCATATCTTTCATAGAGCTAGCGCCTAGGTTGGTAATTATCTCTTTTATAGCGTTTGAGAGTTCCTCATCACTTAATTGAGCTGGAAGATATGGCTCATAAAACGCTATCTCGTCCAGTTCTATTTGAAGTAGATCATCACGGCCTGCATCTTTGTATTGCGTGGCAGCATCATTTCTTCTCTTTACTTGCGTTTGAATGATTTTTATGACATCTTCGTCAGTTAATTCTTTTCTTTCATCTACTTCTATTTGTTTAAAAGCACTTGTTAAAAGACGCAGAGCATCTCTTTTTTTTGTCTCTTTTGCTTTCATCGCGTCTTTTATTTCTTGGTTGATTGTTTCTCTAAGACTCATTAATATCCTTGGAACTAAAATTGCTACCATTATAACTAAATCACGTATTACTTTGAAAGAGAGAACAATGATAAAACAACTTTTAACAATTTCAATATTTTTTTATGCTATACTAATTTTCACTGGGTGTACAGCTAAATTAACTGACCCTGAGATAGACTTTGAACCTCCGGCATATGTTGAAGAGATGCCAGCCAAAGAAGACAAGCAGGACTTCGCCTCAACTGGCAGTATTTTTGGGCAGGGCGATAACCCTCTATTTTCAGATCATAAAGCTATGCATGTAAATGATATAGTAAGAGTAGTTATTTCAGAAAATGCAACAAGTAGTAATACGGGTGCAAAACAATTAAATGAAAATGATAGTACAGCGCTCGGTGGAGGTACTTTCACATCTGCTGGAACAAATCCGGCTGTTGATTCAGCGGTTGCTAAACTTAATGGTTTGGCAGGTATTGGGTTTAGCAGTACTACAAATAACTCATTTGGAGGTCAGGGAAGTGCAACCAAAGATGCATCCTTTACCACAACTGTTTCTGCTAGAATAGTGAAAGTGCTTCAAAATGGAAACTATTATATTTCAGGAAAGCGTGAAATTTTAGTAGATGATCAGAAACAAATAATTCAAATAAGTGGCGTTATCCGTCCATATGATATAGACCAATATAATAAAATAGATTCTGTACAAATGAGTGAAGCTAAAATACTTTATAGGACAGAGGGAGATGTTGACCGTGCAACAAAACAAGGTTGGGGAACCAAAATTATTCAAGCTGTTTGGCCATTTTAGTTTAGCTTTACTGCTAAGTACATCGGTGCTTAGTGCACAAAATTTTGAAGATTTTAAAAGATCTCAAGCAGACTCTTTTAAAAAATACAAAGATGAAAGAGACAATGCTTTTAAAAAATACTTAACCCAGCAGTGGGAAGCTTACAATGCATATAAGGGGACTCCTTTATATGAAGAACCAAAGCCAAAGACAATAGCGCCTGCAAGGCCCGAAAAAGTTAAAAGTGTTGGTCCAAAAGTAAGTATACAAATCAAACCGGTTGAACATGTTGAACCTAAACCTGTACAGAAATTCATAGTGATTGAGCCTGTACCTGTAAAACCTAAAACTGAAGAACCTGAAATCCAAACACAAAAACCTATAGTTGTCATAACTCCTGTACAAGAGCCTGTAAAAGTCAAAGAAGCTCAAAAAGTAATAAAAAAAGATATTGCATTTAATTTTTATGGAACCTTATTAGGCTTTGATATACCACATGGCATAAAAAATGCAAAATTCTATCCTCAAAATCAAAAAGGGATTAGCAATTTTTTTGATGTGGCAGCCTCTAGCAAATATAATGAACTGATATCTGAAATTTCTAGAGTAAGTAAGGTTATGAATCTTAATGACTGGGGAGTTTATCTTTTAGTCTTTGATATATCTCACAGAATATTCTCAAATGAAAATGAAATAAAACTGTTTAGCTGGTTTGTTTTTAACAAACTAGGCTATGCCGTTAAAGTAGGTCTTGCTGAGAAACATATAGTCTTAATGCATTACTCTAAAAAGATTATTTACTCAACTCCAAATTATAATTTTGCTAATGATAAATTCTATGTTATAGCTAATTATGGAAAAGGTAATGTTGGACAGCTTTATTCCTATAAACAAAATTATCCTGGCGCAGATAAAGCCTTAGATCTATCTATTGATACTTTGCCAAATTTTACATCCGAGATGAAAACAAAAACTCTCATCTTCGAAGAATATGGAAATAGTTACAGTATTCCTTTTGAGTATAATCAAAATCTTATTGATTTTATGGCTACATACCCTCAGGCTGATTATGAGACATTTTTTAATGCTCCTCTTGATGGCAGAACATATAAAGATATAGCTTCGTCATTGAAAAAATATGTTGATGGAAAAAAAATAAGTGACGCGATGAACTTTGTTCTACATTTTGTTCAGAACTCTTTTGAGTATGAAAGAGATGACCAGCAGTTTGGCAGGGAAAAGGTGATGTTTGCCCAAGAGACACTCTATTTTAACAAGTCTGATTGTGAAGACAGAGCAATACTTTTCTCATACTTGATTAAAGAACTTTTTGGCATAAGTGTTGAAGGCGTGAAATACAAAGACCACATGGCAACCGCTTTATTGGTTCCAATGCAAGGTGATAAAGTTGTTAATGGAAATAGAGAGCTTGTTGTTGCTGATCCAACGTACATAAATGCAAGTATTGGGCAGAGTATGCCAAAGTACAAGTCATTAAGACCGGAAAGTTTTATTATAATTAAAAAAGATTAGGTATATTAGAATTGTATGGCATGTGGAAATCCACATGCGCTGTGAGTAAAATGAGGAAGTACTCTTGGGGTACCCAAGTAAAAAGCTTAGTAGTTAAAAGCAACTTTATAGGTAGGATCATCTTCTTCGTATAAACAGTGTGGACCGGCTAGTTTGAGTATAGCTTTACAATCAGCACTAAGGTGACGAAGAAGTAGGTTCTTACCAGCTTCTTCATATTTTTTAGTAATATTATCTACAGCTTCTACTCCTGAAGAATCCATTACCCTTGCATTTTTAAAGTCTATAACAACTTTTAGAGGGTCTTGTTCTACATCAAAGTTATCTGCAAATGTTGTAGCACTTCCAAAGAAAAGTGGACCATCAAGCTCATAAACTTTAGTACCATCTTCTTCCATATGACTTTTTGACCATATTCTTGCATGTTTCCAGGCAAAAGCAAGAGCAGAGATAATAACTCCGGCGATAACGGCAATAGCTAAATCTTCAACAACTGTGATGATTGTAACAGTAACCATTACAAAAGCATCAGTCCTAGGCATTTTGTTTAGTCTTGAGAAGCTTGACCACTCAAAAGTACCAATACTTACCATAAACATGATTCCAACTAAAACAGCAACAGGAATAGTATTCAAAACACCACTCATGGAGACAACTAAAACTATAAGTCCAACAGCCGCCACAAAAGAAGAAAGACGACCAATCCCTCCAGATGTATAGTTGATAATACTTTGGCCAATCATCGCACAACCAGCCATACCGCCGAAGAAACCACAGGTTACATTTCCAGTTCCCTGAGCGATACACTCTTTGTTCGCAGAACCGCGGGTATTACTGAGCTCATCTAAAACAGAAAGAGTAAGAAGTGATTCTATTATTCCAACCAGAGCAATAATTACAGCATATGGAAGAACCATTAAAATGGCATCTAGACTAAATAACATCTGAGGTATAACAAAACTTGGCAGTTGACCGGCGAACTGACTCATGTCTGCTAAACCACTAAGTAAAAGGGTGTCTGTTTGTGTGAAATATACGCCTAAAGTTATAACAATAATTGCAACAAGTCCAGCTGGGATAGCCTTCGTTATTTTTGGAAGAGTATACATAATCAACATAGTAACAACTACTAAGACATACATCATATAGCCTTGCCCCTCAAAAAACTTAAACTGAGCAGTAGCGATAACAATAGCAAGACCATTTACAAAGCCATGAATAGCAGGAGTAGGAACAAGACGTATAAATTTACCAAGTTTTAAAGCGCCTATACTTATCTGTATAAGACCAGCTAAAATAGTGGCTAACAGTATATAGTGTAAAACTCCCATAGCAATAGCTTCTCTGGCCAAACCTTGAGCGGACAAAAGAACATTAGCTTCTAGAGTTAGTCCAACTAAAACAATTGCAACAGCACCGGTAGCCCCGGAAATCATACCTGGTTTACCACCAATAAGAGATGTAATAAGTCCTAATATGAAAGCAGTATATAAACCAACAACAGGACTGACACCTGCAATAAAACTAAAGGCAATGGCTTCAGGAACTAAAGCAACCGCTACGACTAGACCAGATAAAATATCATTTTTGATATTTGCTGATGTATATTTTTTTAAATCAAACAATTGTAAAAAACCTTGGATAGAGAGTATTTTGAAATTTCGCGATTATATCCAAAGAGTGATGAAGGTTTGCTTTTGAGATTGAGAACAGTTATCTTGTATATAAATAATGTTAGAATATATACACTGATAACTAAGGGTTTCCATGACATACTTGATTGTGCATCTTATACATATTTTTTCAGTATTTATCTATGGTGGTTTTTTATTTACCGATAATTTATTTTTAAATAAAATGAAAAAAGATCTGAGTGAGGCTGAACATAGTAAAGTACGTGAGTATTTTATGAAATATGTCAGACAGGTAGTTCCTAAAAGCTTAATAATAGCAGTGCTTTCAGGTATTTACCTTATAAGCGTAAACTTTGGAGAAATCAGTGAAAATGGTTTGTCAAATTTTCAAATAGTACTTTCAATTAAAGCATTTTTAGGTCTTTGGCTTGGACTTCGTGGAGTTTTACAGGTATTTTTTGGTATTCAGCCTCTAGTATTTAAGAGTCATAAATTTCCGTTTATCTTGGTTGTAGTAATTATTTTTCTTTCTCAGCTAATGTTTAGTGTATAAGAAGATATTACAGAGGCTTGTCTTTTTATTTATTAATCATTCATCTTGTATAATAGTGCTAATCTAATACAAAGGTTTTATTATGAGAAATTTAGTTTATTTAATTGTTATCGCATTGTTCATGGGAGGGTGTTCTTATAAGAATGAGTCCATTACTCTTCAATCATATAAAGCTGATTATGCCGGAGAGGTGTTACAAGATAAAAAAACTGTTTATATTGCTGCAGTTAAAGATACCAGACTGGATAAACGAACTATAGGGTATGTTGAGGAGAACGATAAACAATTAGTAAGACTCTTTAGTGATACTGATTTTTCTGACAAATACAAAGAAGGTTTGAGTCATGCACTGAACTTGGCTGGATTTGACACTGATACTAGTGCTGATCAAGCATATTTAACTCTTGAAGTTTATATTAAAGATATTAAACTGATACAAAATGACAAAAATTTTAATGAAAATCTGAAAGGTACAATAGAAATTGAAGTAGTTATAAAAAAAGGTACAGAGATAATTAAACAGAACTTTGTACAAAAAGCCGGCAAGTGGATTAAACCATCATACTCTTCTAAAGATTTAGAGCCATTCTTATATACTCTCTTCTCAGACAGTATCAACAATGTTGTTTCAAGACTAACAAACTATTAATTTAATTCCGGAAAAGTTTCCGGAATTATGTAGTTTTATTTATTCAATGAGCCGAGTTGTTCTAAAACTTTAGCTTGTTTGGCTGTAGCATCAGCTAATAACTCACGATTTTTAGCGAGAACATCTTCTGGGGCATTTGCTACAAATCTTTCATTACTAAGCATACCGCTGAGTTTGTCTATCTCTTTTTGCAGTTTTTCATCTTGTTTAGTAAGCTTTGCAATAATAGAGCTTAAATCAACTGAATCAGTCGGAATGTAACTCTCACAAAAATCAGCGATATCACTGACAGCATTTTGTATTTTAGAATCTGTAAACTCCAAAACTTCTACTTTTGCAAGTCTTGTAATAAACGGTAGCATCATCGCTTTGTCTTCTTCACTAATACCGTCAATTTTTACAAATGCTTTTTCTATTTTTTGGTTTGCTAAATCTACAAGGACTTTCGCACGTCTGATAGAAATAATAGCATCCATAATAATTTCAAATGTTCTCTCTTCTTTACGTTGTTTAGTCTTACTAGGAAATTTCATTACCATTATTGACTCTGAATTCTCTAAAGAAGTTCCAGATAACTCATGGTATAAATACTCTGTAATAAACGGCATAAAAGGGTGAAGAAGTTTCATCGCCTCTTTAAAGATAGCTCCAAGTTCAACTATAGAATCTTTGTCAGCCTTGCTTAACTCGATTCCCCAGTCACAAAACTCATTCCAAAGAAATTTATACATAACAAGAGCCGCATCATTGAACTTGTATTCATCAAGATTTGCACGAACTTCTTTTGTA
>JAGXIA010000015.1 GCA_024635885.1 Helicobacteraceae bacterium
CTAATTACACCCGACATAATAAAGCTCATAAAGCCAGAAAGTATAAGTGCCTGTACCTTGTGAAGATGTTTAATTGAAACCATTTTTTTCCTTTAATCAATAATTGAAATTTTACTCTATAAAGCTTTTAAAATACTCTGTTATTCTTCTCGCAAGCCAATATGTCCACCGTTTGAACTTAATTTTCATTGTTAAATTATTTTTTCCTGCCCTAGTCTATACAAAGCAAAATCGTACTTTAATGGGTCACTTTTGTCAAATGTTTTTAGAGTCTCTGTCAACTCTATAGCCGCTTGTAAATCATACGTATTTCTTCTTAATAGCCCAAGCTTTTTAGAGACCTTAAAAGTGTGCGTATCAAGAGGCATAATCAAATCGCTTTTATGAATTCCACTCCACAGCCCCATATCAATTTCATCATCCCTTACCATCCATCTAAGAAACATCATCCAGCGCTTTAACGCACCTGAGCCTTTAGTCTTTGTAGTCACTTTTGAAGTTAAAAAACTGTAGCCTTTACTGGCATGTGGAAATACTTCTGTAATCATTAGTATGACAGCATTGATTCCTTCAACTGTGCTTTTATTGGTTTCATATCCGCTTTTAAAAATATCCTCTAAAGTTGCTTTTTCATTTAATCTTTTGAGGGCGATAAACAGAGCTATAACATCTTCACTTGTCTGGAATCTGTAGTAGTGGTCTTTGAGAGCTTTTTGTATTGTTTCATCACTTTTAGTAAGAAGTGAAAAATCGAGCGAGTTTAAAAATTTCACTATCTGCTTTACATTTCCATAAGAAAAAAGTGCACAAATCAGTGATATTGTCGGGTCTTTATAGCGGTGAGCTACTAAAATTGGGTCAAGTCTCTCATGCGAAATTTCACCAATTCTATTTCGTTTTTCTACCTCTAAGTCGAGCCGTTGTTTTATTTCCACATGCCGACCTAATGTAACTGGTAGAGTTTTTTTCTCTCGCTGGAACCTGCAATATTTAGCTGTTTTCTGTATTTTGCGATAGTACGTCTAACCATTTTCACTTTAAAATTATCTTGAATCAGGTCAAGAAGTTTCATATCACTAAGCGGTTTTGCGTGGCTTTCCTGCTTCACCAAACCTCTTAAAAAGTCTTTAATGGCAGCGTTTGAGACATCATCATCAATGGCAGTTGTAAAGAACTCTTTCATCGCTAAAGTTCCTCTGTCGCAGGCTATATATTTGTTTGCGATAGCGCGTGAAATAGTAGAGGGGTTATGTCCAAATTCATCTGCCAAGGTTTTGAGCGTCAGCGGCATAATAGCACCTCCGGTAAAAAACTCATACTGATATTCTACTATCATCAGACCGACTTTATACAGAGTTGCTTTTCTCATGTCAAGTGCATCCACCAAACTTTTAGCCTCTTTTATTTTCTGAGAAATAAAGTCATGTTTAACTGCATAATTCGTGTCTATATGAATAGTCGGGTAATACGCATCATTGAGTTTAACTTCTATAGATTCATCTTCATTAAAATAAATCATCAAGTCAGGAATGATTTGAGCAGATTCTTCTTGATACTCTATGGATGGAGGATTTTTAAAAGTGCCTAAAACATGCATAACTTCACTAAAATACTCTTCGTTAGAGTAACTGTAAATATCTTGCATATCACGTATGACAATTGTCGCCAGGCTATAAGCTTCATCACTTATATCTGAGCTGTCAAGCTGAAATATGAAAGACTCTGACAAATCTTTAGCCCCAATTCCAACTGGCTCTACATGTGCAAATCTTAAGCGGATTTTTTCAAACTCTTCAATACTCAGATTCTTCTCATTACAAAATTTTTCGCTGTCACCCTCATAGTAGCCATTTTCATCTAAGTTTGAAATAACAAACGTAGCTATATCTTGAGAAATTGGTGTTGGAAAAAGTGGTTTGCCAATCTGTTCATCTAATACTTCATATAAAGAGCGTTTTTGAATTGTAAGCGCTTCAATCTGCTCAGTTCTGGAGTTACTGACAGCTCCTGAGATTATTTTTCTGGGAATCTTTTTTTCAAAATTTTCTTCATAACCGGACTCAACTTCTATGACAGGATTTGACTCTACAAATGGTGACATTGCTTCACCCAAATCACTAAGACTTGAGTGTAAAATTGGAAGCCAATTGCGTAGGGTGTTAGAAAGTTTGTGTTTATTTTCTACACTCTGAGTCTGTCTTAATGCTGCCATAATTTAAAGTTTAAAACCCTCGCCTAAGTAGTGTGTACGAACATCAGCATTCAGTCCTATTTCATCACTTGTTCCACTGGCTAAAAGCTCACCGGCTTTAATAACATACGCTCTGTCACAAACAGCCAAAGTTTCACGAACATTATGGTCAGTAATCAAAACACCGATATTGTAAGAAACTAATTGCTTTATAACTATTTGAATATCTAGTACAGCTATTGGATCAACTCCTGCAAAAGGCTCATCAAGAAGCAAAAATTTCGGAGCATTTACCAAGGCTCTTGCTATCTCGACACGGCGGCGTTCCCCGCCACTTAAACTGATACCTTTACGAAATCGAATTGGTTCAATATTAAACATATCGAGCAGTTGTAAAATTCTTGCTTCTTGCGCTTCTTTTCCTATTATACTTACTTGAGCAGCTACCATAAGGTTATCTTCAACACTTAAGTCTTTAAAAATTGAAGCCTCTTGGGGAAGGTAACCTATTCCTTTTAAAGCACGTTTATGTAATGGCATACTGGAAATATTTTCCCCGTCAAAAAAAACTTCTCCACCACTGGCTTCAACAAGTCCGCAAATCATGTAGAATGTAGTTGTTTTTCCTGCTCCGTTTGGTCCAAGCAGCCCAACAACTTCCCCGCTTGAAACTTCAAGGCTCATCCCCTTAACTATCTCTAAATCTTTTATTTTTTTCTTTAAATTAACTGCTTTAAGCGTGTGCATGTCTAACCTTGTATTTTCTCATATTGTCTGAAATTTTTTCTATCTCTATAGTAAGAGTATCTATTTCTGCCGAACTTAATATATTTTCCAGCTCTTCATTACCCCACTCCACAAAATGAAGCCCCTCTTTGTCCAATTCTTCAAGCATGCCGAGTGAAATAAAATGATCCAAGCCATGGTTGTAAATGTCATAATGAAAAATCTTATCGCTATAGCACTGTTGCAATGAAAAAGTAGGAGAAGTCACATCATCACTAACTCCAAGCTGCTTCACTATCTCTTTTACCAGAGTAGTCTTTCCACATGCGAGCTCTCCTTGTAAAATAACGACACCATTTTTAAACTCTTTTAAAATACCTTCTGCCAAAGTATGCAGCTCATTCAGCTTTAACTCATATGTTTTCATTTTCATAGCTTGTTTGAAGTCTCTATAATCTGTTTAAGTTTCTTTTTGGCACGTAAGTTTCGTATAGCTTCTCTCGCCATCTCTAAACCATCTTGCATATCACGCGCTACTCCATCCACCATCAAAGCCGCAGCTGTGTTTATAAGGACTATATCTCTTTGTGCATCAGTTGAACTTGCATCAAAAATACTAAGTAAAATTTGAGCATTGTGTTTTGCATCACCGCCTACAATAGCCTCAAGCGGTGCTTTTTTTATACCATACATCTGGGGGTCTATAATAAACTCTTCAACCTTTCCCTCATGAAGTCGTGAAGCATATGTAATATCGCTTAAACTTATCTCATCCATGCCCTCTTTTGAGCTGACTACCATGGTCGAAGTTGCACCGTTTATTTTTAAAGCTTCTGACATTTTTGGAACAAAGTCTTTGTTAAAAACACCAAGCAAAGATTTTTTCACGCCTGCAGGATTTGTAAGCGGTCCAAGAATATTAAATATAGTCTTGTCGGGTATAGTTTTTCTAACCGGCATTATAAATTTCATAGCAGGATGATGGTTTTGGGCAAACATAAAAGTAAAGCCCGTTTCTTCTAAAAGTCTTGCACTGTTTTGGATGTTTAAATCAAGCCTGACGCCGAGTTTTTCAAACATATCTGCGCTTCCGGACTTTGAAGTAACTGAACGGCTTCCATGTTTTGCAACTACACTTCCACATGCCGAGACTAAAAGAGCTACAGTTGAAGAGATGTTAAAGCTTCCTATTTTATCTCCGCCTGTTCCGACAATATCTATGGCATTGCTACGAAGTTCTTCTGATATAGGTAAAGGTATTGCAAAGGAACGCATTACTTCAGCAGCGGCAGCTATTGCCTCAGTGTGAGTATCTTTGTCTAGTTTCATGCTAAACAAGAAATCTCTCATCTCTTCATCACTCATTTCATGCTTAAAAAGTGAGGTGAAAGACCGCTTTGCCTCATCATATGTCATGCGACTTCCTTTATATACTCTGACTGCAAGCTTTTTGGAGTTGATTTTGTAGTGGGAATTTTCAAAACTTCATATTTTTTAGAGTTTTCAAGAAAGTTAATAGTAATAATACTTCCAACCTCAACATTTTTACTAGCCTTAGCTACTACACCGTTTATCAAAACAACGTTGTTGCTTATCATATCCTGGGAGACTGAACGTCTTTTTGTAATATTTACCGAATTTAAAAACTTATCTATTCTCATTATTTTACTTTTTAAAATTAATTTTGGTTATTGTAGAATAAAAAAACTGAAAGGAATGTAAGAGAATGCAAAAGTTGGAACATTTTTTGCATTAAATCTTATTGGCATGTGGAATATCAAGTTACTCTCAGCTTAACTGGGAGTAACGACGACGTGCTTGAGAGAGATATATTAAGAAGCAAATCCGCTGGAAAAATTATCTTTTGCTACTACTATCTGTTTTTGTTTCTCTTTTCTTTTTGTGTCTTTTTCAACAAAGATTTTTTTTCTAGTTACCGGGTCCATCTCTGTGTAGTACATTACAGCAGAGTACGTTCCTGGTGTTGGTGTAAATACCTGAGCCTGTTCAGGGTTCATCTGTAATTCATCAGTTGTAAATCTTTTTAACTCATGCATATCTTTGTCTTCACACCCCGGATGAGCGGCTATTAGGTAGTAGGTTAAGAATTGCTCTTTGCCCTCTTCTTTATTTAACTTGTCATATAGTTTCTTGAAATCTATAAGAGTCTGTTTTCCAGGTTTACCCATAAGTTCAAGGACATGCTGTTGAGTATGTTCAGGAGCAACTTTCATCTGTCCGGATATATGATGCTTCACCATCTCTTTTAAATATTCGTAGCCGTGCTTTTTGTCCTCTGTAATAAGGTCATATCTAACCCCTGAAGCTACGAACGCCTTTCTTACACCCTCGACTGCTCTAACCTGTCTTAAGAGGTTTATATTACGGCTATGGTCTGGTTTCATTGAACCACACAAATGGTTCGCATCTACACAGCGTTGATGGTCACATGTTCCAAGCTTTAGCTTCTTGTTACACTCATAACCGTACATATTTGCAGTAGGCCCTCCAACGTCAGCGATAATACCTTTGTAGTCTTTGTACTTATTAAACTCTTTTGCCTCTTTGAGTATATTCTCTTCAGAGCGTGTTCTGATAGTTCTACCCTGATGTACACCAATAGCACAGAAGTTACACTCTCCCCAACAGCCGTGATGTGTCATAATAGAGAACTTTATAGTTTCCAAACATTTAACTTTTCCCATTTTCGCATAATAAGGGTGAAGCTCTCTTGTAAAAGGGAGGTTAGAGTTGGCATCCATCTCATCTTCATTAAGGTGGTCACATGGAGGGTTTTGAATTAAAAAGCGAGTATCTACAGCTTGGCATAAACCGTTAGCCGCGATAGGGTCGTTGTTATCATAAAACAAATCAAAGAGGTCTATGTATTTCTCTTTATCATCCAAACACTCCTGATGTGAAGGCATTTGGTGAAATTCAGATTTTGGCTCTTTTGAGATGTAGCAAATACCTCTTATGTCAGTATAGTCTCTCTTCTCATCAATGGCTTTTGTTAACTGTTCTAGTGCTATCTCACCCATGCCATATATCAATATGTCAGCTTTAGAATCAAAAAGAATTGGCTTTTTAAGTTTATTTGACCAGTAATCATAATGAGTTACCCGTCTTAGAGAAGCTTCTATTCCACCAAGAACCAAAGGAACGGTATCTTTAAAGTGACGTCTGATGAGGTTACAGTAAACGCTTATTGCTCTATCAGGTCTTTTGTCATTCTTTCCACCAGGAGTATAGTCATCAGAGTTTCTAAATTTTTTAGTAGCTGTATAGTTAGAAACCATACTGTCAACACTTCCGCCGCTAACACCCCAGTACAGCTTTGGCTCCCCTAAACGCATAATATCATCACCACTGTTTATATCAGGCTGACCTATCATCCCTACTTTGTATCCAAGACGTTCAAGCATACGACCAACCATAGCCACACCGATAAAAGGAGAGTCTATATAAGCATCACCACTTACAAGAATAATATCACAGTAATCCCAGCCTCTTGCATCCATATCTGCTCTTGTTGTTGGGAGGAAATCTTTCTCGCTAAATGTTACTGTGTCTTTTTTTGCTTGCTGACTTTTATTTCTTCTGCTCAATATCTAACCTTCTTGTTTGCTGGATGTGCCAGACTTTACTTTTTATTATGTATAATAATACTGAATCAATTTAAAATAAGAGATTAGAGATGATATACCCCTATAAAAACTTAGAAAACTTTACACTTCCAAGCTTGTTGGACAGATCTATAAAACTGTATGCAGACGAGGATTCCTTCGGCAGAGTCTCTCAGAGTGCTATGAAATACTCAGAGTTCAATGATAAAGTTCATCAGATGATAGAACTCTTGCAAAAAAATGGCATAACAAAGGGTGATAAAGTACTTTTACTAAGTGAAAACATGCCAAATTGGGGTATTGCATACTTTGCTGTTACCTATTTTGGCGGCGTTGTTGTTCCAGTTCTTCCAGACTTTCACCCTTCTGATGTGCATCATATTATAAGACATTCAGAAGCTAAAGCTGTTTTTGTTTCAGAAAAACACCTGCAAACTATAGAAGACTGTGAAGAAAACAATATTAAATTTGTTATAAAGTTAGATACATTAGAAATGGTTGATGAGTTGACTAACCATAGTTATATCTCTAAATTAGCACAGAAAATATCAAATTCACGAAAGAGTATTTCTAGAGCAGACGAAGATGATTTGGCAGCTATTCTTTACACTTCTGGAACAACAGGACACTCTAAAGGCGTTATGCTCTCACATAAAAACCTTGTTACAAACGCTCTGTCTTCTCACTCCAAAGCAACAATACTAAAAAGTGATGTATTTTTATCTATTCTTCCTTTGGCACATACTTTTGAGTGCACTGTTGGACTTATAGTTCCGGTACTCCACGGCAGCAGTGTCTATTATATAGATAAAGCACCAACACCGAGTGTACTTTTAAAAGCTTTTGAAATTGTAAGACCTACTTTCATTTTAAGTGTTCCGCTTATTATAGAAAAAATATACAAAAATAAAGTCTTAGCAAAATTTAACAGTTCATGGATAACTGAAAACCTTTACAAAATTGGATTTTTCAGGAAAAAACTCAATGAAATAGCTGGAAAAAAACTTTTAGAGACTTTTGGCGGAAGGCTGAGGTTTTTCGGTATTGGCGGTGCTGCATTATCTCCCTTTGTAGAACATTTTTTAATTGAAGCAAAGTTTCCTTACATCATTGGTTACGGACTTACTGAGACTGCTCCATTAATAGCCGGTTCAGTTCTTGGAGAAAAAGCCAAATTAAAATCAACCGGAACTCCAATGAACGGGGTTGAAATAAAAATTAAAGACAAAGACCCCAAAACAGGTGAAGGTGAGATTATCACAAAAGGTCCAAGTATTATGCTTGGTTACTATAAAGATGAAGAAAAAACAAAAGAGGTTATGGACGGCGAATGGTTTTTAACCGGAGACTTAGGCTACTTGGATGAAGAGGGTTTTTTATTTATTAGCGGCAGAAGCAAAAACGTAATCATCGGTTCAAGCGGAAAAAATATTTATCCAGAGCAGATAGAGTCCATAATCAACCAAAGTGAGACTGTTTTAGACTCTCTGGTGATGGAGCTCGATGGTAAACTAATAGCCAGGGTTCATTTAGATTATGAGCTATTAGATAAAAAATTCAAAGCAAATCACAGTCCTGACTCAAAAGTAAAAGAAGAGATTTCAAACTTACTCGAAGAGATAAAAAAAGATGTAAATTTACAACTCGCATCATATTCTAAAATAGTCAACTTTGTTGAGCAGATAGAACCATTTATTAAAACTCCGACCAAAAAGATTAAGAGATATTTATATACTAACTAATTGCTTCTACCTACTATGTAGAAGCAGAGATTAAAAACTTAGGTTTTGATAGTCTTTGTCAAGCAGTCTAGCGGCTACCAATGGTGGTTTAGCTACCGTAATACCTTCTAGCAATACTGACTCATCTTTTGAAGCATTTGGTAAGTATAAGGGACAAATTTCAACCTTAGCCCCTAGTTTAATTAATAATTCTAAATGATCTTTTGCTGATGGTGATTCCCCATTTGGTCTCTTAACCGGTACACCTTCTATATTTTTATCAGCCAAATCTCCAGCTGCACCACACAAAACAATACGTACTTCTTTGTTATGCTTTTTAATACTCATAAGAGATAAAACCATAGCCATCGCCTGTGTTTGCGGGTTAGCAGAATTAACTAAGACATTTAAACCTTTTGCCTGATCAGCACCTAATATACTTGGCAATACAAGCATAGTACTTAATGCTATCTTTGCAATTATTTTTTTCATTATGTAGCCTTTGTCTTAAATTTACAGAAATTCTACACCATGAGAGCATTGAATTTACTTTAGCACTACAAATGTATAAGTAATTTAAAATAATTAATGTAGAATATGTATAAAAATGAAGAAGTTCTTATGGATAATATAAAAAAAACTCTGCATAAAGATGAACATATATTGGTTTCTGCTGAAATATCAAAAACTTTTTACAATGGTATAGTTTCGCTTTATGCTCTAGGTGTGCTACTGCTGTTCATAGGTTATGAGTATAAGTTTGGCGTTATAGGTCTTGTGCTGATTATCCGCACATTTTATGTTCATTTGCAAGAGTTAAAAGAGAAAAAGTCTTATCATTGCTTACTGACAGAGCAAAGACTTATAATTTTTAAGGGTAATAAAACAAAAGAAATTTTTCCTATCAACCTAAAAAATGTAAGAACAATATATATCAAGCCGATAAATAACTATTTAAAAGTTATTTTAGATGTAGGGACTATTGAGGTAGTAACAAATTCAGGTGGTAGATACGTTATTAGAAATATAAAAAAGCCATACCTATTTCATAAAGCGATTATTGGGGATGTCGTTAGTGCAACTAAGTATTCGAATATGGAGAATTAGATTTCCACATGCCAAAGTCTGGCATGTCTAAAGAAACATTTTACTTTCGTAAAAGCGGTTCCCTTGTTTTGGAAATAAAAAGGTTTATCTAAATTGTGGTTGTAAAAAAGGTATAACTTGTTTTTTACGGCTCAGTACACCTGGTAACCAAGCTTGAGAGTTTTGCAGTTTTATGTCAAAAGCAGCTTCTATCTTACTTTCATCATCACTTACGACTAAAAGTTGAGAACCCTCTTTCATAATGTCAGTTAAGAGGACGACAACAGTATGAAGAGCATCTTCCTCTTTCATTTTTTTCATATCTTCAAGAAGTTCTTGTTTTCTACTCTCTAAAACAGAAATATCTACCATTTCCAGTTGATTAATTCCCACTTTTGAGCCATTCATCTCAAACATTTTATAATCACGTGTATTTAAGTTACGGGCACTTGCACCATTTACTGCTGACTTTGCTATAAACATTTCCATTGCAAGTGCTTTATAATCTTCAACACCACAAATAGCTGCTAACTCTTTTACAGCCTTAGTGTCTACTTTTGTACAAGTTGGTGATTTAAAGATTACAGTATCGCTTAAAATAGCGCACATCATCATTCCGGCAATATCTTTTGGAATTTCTACCTTATGATAATCATACATCTCTTTTACAACAGTGTTTGAGCATCCTATAGGACGAATCCAGCACTCTAAAGGGGTATCTGTAGTTAAATCACCAAGTTTGTGGTGGTCCACAATACCCAGAATAGTTGCTTGCATAATATCTTTAGGAGCTTGTGCTTTATCTGAAAAGTCTATGATATAGACCTTTTCACCAGCTACTGATGTCTTTAGTTCGGGAAGAGTTCCGCCAAACTTATTTAAAATAAATTCAGTCTCTGCAGAAATCTCACCTTGACGAGTAGGTACACAATCTTCGCCAAGTTGATTTTTTAAATATGAGAGTGATATAGCGCCTACAATAGAGTCACTATCTGGACTTGTATGTCCAAAAACATATGTTGACATTTTAATAGCCTTTTATTTTTTTGTAATTATACTAAAGTTTTTTGAATCAGTCAGAAACTCTAAAAATCAACTGACC
>JAGXIA010000083.1 GCA_024635885.1 Helicobacteraceae bacterium
ATTATCACTTTAAATGTTAAATAATAATGAATATCAGTCTATATATGATATAGTATTCATAGAACACATAGGATTATCATATTGTCGCAGTGTCATTTCATTGTGAATCCTAACCTTACTTACTAAGGAGTTATTATGGATCAAACAGAGCTTATTGAACATGTTGCAAAAGAGTTGGATATCTCAAACACTCAATCGCAAAAATTACTGAGAGCGACGTTACGGGAGATTCGTGACCTGCTAAAAGACGGTCATGCGGTAACCCTACCTCAATTGGGCACCTTCGACACGGCAACATACGAGGAACACCGAGGTTATCTGCCTAATAGTAATAGTTTCGCACTTTTTCCTAAGCGTCGTGTTCCCGTATTTCGCACAGGAACTTTGCTCCGTGAAGATGTTTACAATATCGAATCAGACGAAAATGGTGTACAGACATGAGTGAAGATAATAAAATTACATTTCACACTTTTACAGAACTGGTTGCAAAGCGTGCCGGGGTCAGTAGCTCCGAGGCAGATGCCTATCTCCACCAACTCGCGAAAACCATGGGTGAGGAGTTGGAAAAAGATAGTTATATTCATCTGTATCGCTTTGGCCGTTTTCATACGACCCATGTCGGTGAACAGATGGGACACAACCCCAATTCTGGTGAGCCCTTAATAATCCCTGAGCACACACGTGTCCACTTTCGCCCCTACAGCGCATTGCGTTTCGCTGTCAATGCGCCCTTCCGTCAGTTACGAATAAAGGAACTCACTGAGGACAAAACTGCATGGCGTATCAGATCAGGCGTCTTGATCTGGCTGGCGCTGCTTATAGTCTTGCTGATCATACTTGGCATTAGCATAAAGACTTGGGTATTCAATCAAGATTTATCCGTGGTGGTACCAGAAAAAACTTCGGCTAAAGTCGAACTGGCGCAGCCTCTTCACGAAGCTCGCCTTACAAGCGAGCCTGCATCCCTTAGTGTTGCCACCGCTCCCGTAGAAGTGCAAACAATCCCTACACCCCCAAAAACAAAAGCTACACCCCCAAAGAAAAAAGCTACGACAACAGTGATTACCGTCTCATCCGGAGATACGCTGTGGTCGATTGCTGAGACCACCTTGGGCGATTCCTTTTGGTGGCCGGTTATTTATGCCGAGAACAGACCAGAGATGTCTCGTGTAAACCCAGATTATGTCCATGGAGGGGTTACACTTCGCATACCCATTCTGTCCGGTAGCGTAAACAGTCCCGAGCCTGAAGACCTCCAACTTAAAACGAAGGCATACCGAATCGTCGCAGAGGATTACAAGAAACTCAACAATAGACGAGCCGCAATGTATGCAAAGGTTGCTCTTCGCGGATTCAACAAATAGAACAAATAATAAATATTTAACTGTAATATGGAAATACAAAAACCGCAACGCGGTTTTTGTCAGGCTGAGCTTCAATATTAGCTTAAAAAAAGTTTGCATTTTACATTAGCTTCTTATCTGTACAACAGCCATTTAGAATAACTAAGCACTTTTAGCTATAATACAAACAATAATTTATGAAGATAGGAAATCTAGTGATTACATTAAAAGAAGCTCTTTCATTAAGTAAAGAAGAATTAAACAAATTTAAAGAAGATTTAAAAGCTAAAATAGAAGCAAGACCTGAACTCAATGCTTATATAGATGTGAACAATGCAGGTGATGGTATTCCTATCGCTATTAAAGACAATATTCAAGTAAAAGATTGGTCAGTTACATCTGGCTCAAACATTCTTCAAGGCTATATATCTCCATATAATGCTACTGTTATAAATAAGATGGCCTCAGCCGGTCTGACTCCATTTGGTAGAACAAATATGGATGAGTTTGCTATGGGTTCTACGACTGAGTCAAGCTTTTACGGTAAAACTTTAAATCCACATGCCGAGGATTGTGTTCCAGGAGGAAGTTCTGGCGGTTCTGCAGCTGCTGTTGCGGCCGGTCTTGCTATCGCAGCACTCGGGAGTGATACGGGTGGAAGTATCCGTCAACCTGCCGCTTTTTGTGGTATTGTCGGGATGAAACCGACTTATGGAAGAGTAAGCCGTTACGGTTTAGGCGCTTATGCTTCATCCCTTGATCAGATTGGACCGATGACTCAGAATGTTGAAGATGCTGCAATTTTGTATGATATCATCAGCGGTCACGATGATAAAGACTCTACTTCAGCTGACATGAACGACAAAGTTTGCGATAAACTCGATGCTAATCGTAAACTTCGCATTGCCGTTTTACCGAAGTATATAGAGAATGCAAGTAAAGACGTAAAAAATGCTTATGCAAAAGCTGTACAGGCACTTAAAGATTTAGGTCATACTATCGTTGAAAAAGAGATGATGGATGCAAAATATGATATTTCAGCTTACTATATTACTGCAACTGCAGAAGCTAGTACAAACTTGGCTAGATATGACGGCATCCGTTATGGAAACCGTGTAGTTGGTAAAAACTTGGAAGATACTTTTATTCAGACTCGTAGCAACGGTTTTGGCGATGAAGTAAAACGCCGTATTTTACTTGGAAACTTTGTACTTTCCAGCGGATATTATGAAGCTTACTATGTAAAGGCACAAAAAACCAGACATATCATCAAAGATGAATACTCTAAAATCTTTGAAGATGTAGATTTAATACTTTCTCCTGTAGCACCGACTGTTGCAAATAAATTTGGAGAACTTTCAAATCCTATGGATATGTATTTGAGTGACCTTTATACTATCAGTGTAAATTTAGCTGGTTTGCCTGCACTTGCACTTCCTATCTCTAAAACTGAGAACAACATGCCGGTAGGACTTCAGCTAATTGCTAATGCTTATAATGAGCAGACACTCTTCGATGGTGCTCTTGGTTTAGAAAAGCAGATTAACTATACCAACCAGTAGTATCAACTATGCTTAAGGCATAGTTCACACTTAGAAGCAAGGAGTAGCTTCCAGTTTGAAACTACTTCTTGTTTTGCTTTTTCTTTTCTTCTTTTTTTCTAAATAAATGATAATTTTCTTTTTCTAACATGTCTTGAACATACTTTTTTACACTTTTGGCACAATCGCTCCAAATACCTGATGGAAGCCTCACTTCAAGTCTTTTTTTCTCTCGAAGTTTGATGATTTTTTTTGGAGATAGAACTTTTGTTACAGGACCAAAATCAACATCTGTTAAATCAATATCTTTTTTATAAAAAATGGTTTGTTCTTTAAATTTACCCCAATTTGGAATTCCTTCTTCCGTATATGGGATTTCATAGCCATTTCTGAAAGTTACAATAATCTTATAATAGCTGTCTTCAAAAACCCGAGTTACCTTTCCTGCACCGAATACCATTCCAAATAGTTCATCATTCACTTTTACATTATCAAAATAAGCCATATTCTTCTCCATTTATTAGATATGAAACTATATCAGATAATTGTTACAGAATTTCTACACTCGTTTGATATCCGCATGACTTTTTAGTATAATTAAAATCATAATTATAAAGAGGTACAAATGGCGATATTTATTAGTGATTCAAAACAGCTCCTCAATGTTGAATATGATGACATACCGAGTGTAAATGATATAGTCGACGGTATGAGAGTTATATCAAAAAATGAACGTGAAGATGAATATGCAATATTTTTGCTGGAACAAAACGGTAATATTTGTTGTTATGTCTTAGATGAAATTTATATTATTGGAAAAGTTAACGGTTTTGAAAACCTTATAGATGCGATAGAAGCCTGGAACAAAAATGAAATATAATTATTAAGAGAGTTGTAAACACTTTACCTCTTTTTAACCACAAAAAAGCTATAATCCAAAGAATTTTTATACCAGCATAAATAATTTTTATAACCTAAAAGGATTATCATGAGAATTCGTGAAAGAGCATTAACATTTGAAGATGTATTATTAGTACCGCAATATTCTGAAGTATTACCAAAAGAGGTTTCTTTAAAGACCAAACTAACGCGTAATATCAGCCTGAATATCCCTATGGTATCTGCTGCAATGGATACGGTAACAGAATATCGTGCAGCCGTTGCAATGGCTAGACTTGGCGGAATTGGAATTATCCATAAAAACATGGATATCAAGACTCAATGTAAGCAAATTAGTAAGGTAAAGAAAAGTGAAAGTGGAATTATTATAGATCCTGTAATTGTTCATCCGGATGCAACACTCGCTGATGCTGATGCACTTATGGGCGAATACAAAATTTCCGGTGTTCCTGTTATTGACGAACATAATAAACTTTTAGGTATTTTAACAAATCGTGATATGCGATTTGAAAAAGACATGAATAAACTGGCAAGTGAAGTTATGACTAAAATGCCTCTTATAACTGCTACAAAAGGTATTTCACTTGATGATGCAGCCGATATTATGCATAAGTATAAAATAGAAAAACTTCCTATTATTGATGAAGAAGGATTTTTAAAAGGTCTTGTTACAATTAAGGACATTAAAAAACGCATAGAATACCCTAACTCAAACAAAGATGCATTCGGTAGATTAGTAGTTGGTGCAGCTATTGGTGTTGGTCAATATGACCGCGCTAAGGCTTTAGTTGATGCTGGCTGTGATGTTTTAGTTCTTGACTCTGCTCACGGTCATTCCAAAGGAATTTTAGATACTGTAAGAAAAATAAAAGAGACTATGGTAGTTGATGTAATTGCAGGAAATATTGCAACTGCAGAGGCAGTAGAAGCACTTATAGAAGCTGGAGCTGATGCTGTTAAAATAGGAATTGGACCAGGTTCAATTTGTACTACTCGTATCGTAGCCGGAGTTGGTGTTCCACAAATCTCTGCTATTTCTGAGTGTGCTGCTGTTGCTAGAAAACACGGTGTGCCTGTTATTGCCGATGGTGGTATAAAATATTCTGGAGACATCGCAAAAGCTTTAGCAGTTGGTGCTAGCTGTATTATGGCCGGTTCACTTTTAGCAGGAACAGAAGAATCACCGGGTGACACAATAATGTTTCAAGGCCGTCAATACAAATCATACCGTGGTATGGGAAGTATAGGTGCTATGCAGCAAGGTTCAACTGACAGATACTTCCAAGAAGGAACTGCTTCAGACAAGCTTGTTCCAGAAGGAATTGAAGGTCGAGTACCTTTTCGTGGAAGTATCGCTGGAATCGTTCATCAAATGATGGGCGGACTTCGTGCATCTATGGGTTACTGCGGCAGTAAAGATATTGAGACATTCTGGGATAAAGCAGAGTTCGTAGAAATAACAAGTGCAGGACTTAAAGAGTCTCATGTTCACGATGTTATTATCACGCAAGAAGCACCTAATTACCAAGTTTAATATAGTTTAATCTCTTTTTCTTCTCTTGCTTATGGCATGTGGAAATGTTTCCACATGCCATAAAGCAACCTTTTATCTTTTTATTGACTAAATCTACTCTTTTTAATTATAGTATAATTGTATTGTATTATAATGCAATATAATACAATTCTACTTTCCTAGAAAGGGCACAATATATGAATAGTTTAGATGATATAGAACAATTTGCTAAAGAGGTAAAATTTTTATATATCCAAAGTGATGAGAAACTAAGAGCCTCTGCTTTTACTATACTCAAAGACTTATTTCAGGAAATATCTTCAAATGTTCAAGATGAATTTGAAGTATCTGAAAAATCTACTCTCCTTATAAGTATTGAAAATCAAAAACTGTTGCTTAAACAAAAAAAAGAAATAATTGATGAATATGTATTGATGACAATCTCAGATTTAAGTGGAAAAATTTTAGATATTTCACAGGCTTATTTAGATTTCACAGGCTATACAAAAGAAGAAGTTATAGGAAAGAATCATAAAATATTCAAAAATCAGGATATAGATAAAAGTGTTATTAAAAATCTTTGGGATACTATTTTACAAGATAAAATATGGAAAGGTGAGTTAAAAAACCATAAAAGTACGGGCGAAGAGTATTGGATAAACACAGTTATCAAACCCCTATATGACAAAAATAATATAAAAATCGGCTATATATCCATTAAAGAAGATATAACAACTAAAAAAAGGCTCGAAGAGCTTTCAATCAAAGATCCACTTACGCAACTTTACAATA
Source organism: Helicobacteraceae bacterium (assembly GCA_024635885.1). Lineage (GTDB taxonomy): Bacteria > Campylobacterota > Campylobacteria > Campylobacterales > Sulfurimonadaceae > Sulfurimonas. The sequence continues at coordinate 6,090 of JAGXIA010000083.1, forward strand.
GAAGACAGTTTGAACACTCTATAAAAAGAGACTTTAACAGATCAAATTCGCAGCATCAGTCAATTGCACTTATCATTCTAGAAATTGACTATTATCAAGAGTACAAACATAAGTATGGAGATTCTGAGGCCTATAAACTCGTACTTGATATTTCCAAAATGCTAAGCATCGAACTGCAAACAGGAGTAGGTGAAATATTTAAAATTTCTGACTCAGAGTTTGCTATTATAATCTTAAATAAAAGCAAGACATATATCGAAAACTTTGCCAACAAATTGCTAGAATCAATTCAAGAATTAAAAATTGAGAATAGCCAAAGTAAGGTATCAAAATATTTAACAGTCTCAATGGGTCTGGTTAATTTAGATACTAATGCATATAATATCAACTGCAATGACTTATACAATATAGTAGATTCAAATTTATCAAAAGCAAAAAAGCGTGGCGGAGACAAGATAGTATACGAAATGGATGAAGAATATATTCATAATTTAAAAGATATTGATAATATTACTAAACTGCCCAATAGAATCTCTTTAATTAATGATCTTGCAGGTTTACAACAAGAGGCAATGCTTATAATTCTTCATATCAATCAATTAAACTCATTAAAAGAGCTTTACGGCTTTAAATTTGCAAGTGATCTTATTTTCAAAAAAGCTCAAGAACTTAAGCGTGTATTTAACAGCCAAGAAACTACTCTTTACAACTTAAACCTACAAGAGTTTGCCATTTTAATTACAGATAAAAATCTATTTGAAAAATATTTTCTAATCTTAAAACATTCTATTTTAATGTCTGATATTTCTGATGAGCACAGTTCTAGCAATTATGTAAATGCAGATTTTACAGCCGGAATATCATATGGAGTGCAAAAGATATTTAATCATGCTGACTTAGTGCTTCAAGAAGCACTCATCTCTAAAGTAAGTTGTATGACATACAAAAATAATCAGTCTGCAAAACAATTACAAGTAGATAACTTTCAGCGACTGAAAATTTATAAAAATGCACTTCATACAGGGAAAATAATTCCATACTTTCAGCCAATCATAGATGCAAATGACAGTTCAATAATAAAATATGAAGCCTTGGCTAGAATACAAACTGACAATGGAGAAATTATCTCTCCATACCATTTTTTGGATTCTGCCCATGAAGATAAAACATTTGAGTATTTTACAAGGCAAATGATGCAGAAAGTATTTAATATATTTTCAAAAAGTGATGCCCATATATCCATAAATATAAATTATCAAAATATAAGTTCTGAGACAATGGTTGAATATATTGAGAATAGACTTGAAAAATACGGTGGAAATGGTATAACCTTTGAAATTTTAGAAACTGAAGACATCATTAACTATGATATTGTGGGAACTTTTATTCAGATGGTAAAAACATATGGATGTAAAGTTTCTATTGATGATTTTGGTGCTGGCTATTCTAATTTTACCAATATTATAAAACTTGATATTGATTACATTAAACTAGATGGCTCATTAATAGAAAAACTAAATACAGATGAGAATGTCAAACATATGGTAAAAGGTTTAGTACTCTATGCAAAGAATACAAATATAAAAATTATTGCGGAGTTTGTGAGTTCTCAAGAATTAGCAGATACAGTAAGAGAACTTGGTATCGATTATTTTCAGGGCTATTACTACGGAGAACCACAACCTCCAGAATTTTATGGATTAATATAATGAAAGACAATAAAATAAGCTATGCAGGTTTTTGGATTCGTTTTGCAGCATCTTTTGCAGATACTCTGTTTTTGGCTCTTCCGGTAGCAGTAGTCATTTACTTCCTAAGCGATGGCAATTGGTTTGACTTTGCTCAGTACCAGCAGAATATGGCTTACGCTATGAGTGGAAATGCTGCAAAAGCTTTGGCCTCACAGCCACAGACATCCCTAAAATGGGAACTGCTATTTGAAGTCAGTGTTTTAATTGTAACGATGCTTTTTTGGAAAAAATGGCGCGGTGCTACTCCTGGAAAAAAACTTGTAAAGATTAAAATAGTTGATTATAAAACGCATCAAGACATAGACAATAAACAAGCTATAACACGCTCATTAGGGTATATTATTTCAACCCTTCTCTTTCTTCTTGGTTTCATCATGGTTGCTTTTAGAAAAGACAAAAGAGGACTGCACGATATGTTAGCAGGAACAGTAGTCATACATGAAGAAGAAAATATAACATAAGTTCATGTTAGCCGTCTTTAGCCATAGCTAAAGACTTCTTAGGTCATTTTGGCTAGAATATTACATTATTTTAAAAGTTAAGGATTTTCAATGGATTTACAGACAAAAGCACTACACGCAGGTTACGAAAAAGATTCTCAGGGGACGATGGCAGTTCCAATTTATATGACAACAGCTTATGAGTTTCGTGATGTTGAACATGCTGCCAATCTGTTTTCTTTAAAAGAGTTAGGAAATATTTATACCCGCTTAAATAACCCTACTACAGATGTATTTGAAAAACGTTTTGCCGAGATTGAAGGCGGAGAGGCTGCAATTGCGACTTCTAGTGGAATGAGTGCAACATTTTTTGCTATTGCAAATGCTGCTGAAGCCGGTGACAACATAGTATGTGCTAAACAGCTTTACGGTGGAAGTTTAACTCTAACTGCACATACTTTAAAACGTTTTGGAATCGAAGCAAGATTTTTTGACGTTCATAAACCTGAACAGATAGAAGCACTTGTAGATGAGAAGACAAAAGTTGTCTTTTTTGAGTCTTTAACGAACCCAAGTATTGATGTTGCAGACATTGAAGCTATCACAACTATTGCCAATAAGCATGGTATTTTAACAGTTGTAGATAACACTGTTGCAACACCTGTTTTATGCCGTCCTTTTGAATTTGGAGCCGACATTACGGTTCACAGTGCATCTAAATATACAACGGGTCAAGGTCTTGCAATCGGCGGTATTATGGTTGAGAGAAAAGGTCTTTTACAAAAGCTCAAAGGAAATCCTCGTTATGCTCATTTTAACGAGCCTGATGCTTCTTATCATGGCTTAGTGTATGTTGATGTACCACTTCCGCCATATAGTCTTCGTGCCCGTCTTTCACTTCTTCGTGACATTGGTGCTGTTTCATCTCCGTTTAACTCATGGCTGTTTATTCAAGGGATGGAAACATTATCACTAAGAATGAAAGAACACTCTAGAAATGCTCAAACACTTGCAGAATTTTTGGAGTCACACCCTAAAGTTAACAAAGTAAATTATCCGGGATTAAAAAGCAATTCAAACTATGCTAATGCTCAAAAATATTTTGAAGATGGAGCATGTTCAGGACTTTTAAGTTTTGAAGTAGGAAGCTTAGAAGAGGCAACAAAGATAGTAAACGCTACAGAGCTGTACTCTTTAGTTGTAAATATTGGTGATTCTAAATCAATCATAACGCACCCTGCTTCGACAACTCACCAACAACTCAGCCAAGAAGAGTTAATATCATGCGGAGTTCCAAGTGGACTTATTAGAATTTCTTGTGGACTTGAATCTGCAAAAGATTTAATAGCAGATATTAAACAAGCACTAGAAGTATAAAGTACACTATAAAGGGCTTTTTGCACAGCCCTTTACAAACCTTTTTGATCTAATCAAATTAGTATTAAGTCATTTTCGCTAAAATAGCATTATTTTTTTATGGAGAGTCAAGAACTTGTCACTAAATCTGCAAACACATACTGAGCACTTTACTAACCCTCTTTATTTAGAAAGTGGTCGTATTTTAGAGCCTTATGACATCACTTACGAAACTTATGGTACTTTAAATGAAGACAAAAGTAATGTGGTTGTAGTTTGTCATGCACTGACAGGTTCTCACCATGCAGCAGGCACTTACGAAGATGACAATAAGCCTGGCTGGTGGAATGGACTGATAGGTTCTAAAAAAGCGATAGACACAGACGAATACTTTGTTATTTGTGCAAATGTTATTGGAAGTTGTTTTGGTTCAACTGGACCAATGAGCCCTATGCATCCGCACCAGCAGCCTTATCGTTATAAATTTCCTGTTATTACTGTAAAAGACATGGTTAAAGCGCAGAGAATTCTCTTTGACAGACTTGATATTCATCATGTACATGCCATAGTCGGTGGTTCGATGGGTGGTATGCAGGCTCTTCAGTTTGCAGTACACTATCCTAAATTTGCAACTAAAATCATAGCATTGGCAACAACCTATGCAACGCAGCCTTGGGCAATCGCTTTTAATAAAGTAGCTCAGGAAGCTATACTCAAAGACCCTGACTTTAAACAAGGCTACTACGATCCGGATGTTATTAAAGAGCAAAGTCTCTCCGGAATGGCTATAGGCAGAATGGCTGGTCATCTTAGCTTTTTATCTCACGAATCAATGCAAAGAAAATTTGGTCGCGAATACAAAAGCACTGATGGACTCTATGAACTTTTCGGTAAATTTCAAGTTGAGTCCTATTTAGAATATAACGGCTATAACTTTACTAAATGGTTTGACCCCTTAACGTACCTTTATATTACAAAAGCCATAAATATTTTTGATTTGGCTCGTGGTTTTGACTCACTTCAAGAGGCATTGCAAAAAGTTCAATCAGAAATTTATCTTATAAGCTTTAGTAACGATTTGTTATTTAGAAATTATGAGATGAAAGAGTTAGACAATCTACTAAATGAAGTAGGCAATAAAAACCATAAATACATAGACATAAAAAGCGACTATGGTCACGATGCATTTTTAGTAGAACTGGATAAATTTGACAATCATATAAAAGAGGCATTACATGGCTAAAGAAAAATTCGAAACAAAACTAGAGAGTGCAAAAAAAATCTTAGAAACACTTATGAATCCTGAAATTACGCTTGAAGAGAGTGTAAAAGCTTACGAAAAAGGGATGAATGAGTTAAGTGATGCACAAAAGATGCTTGAAGATGCACAGATAAAAATAAATGAGATAAAAAGCAACTAAGGACAATATACAGTGAGAGCAGCCGTTTTACAACTGAGTGCACAAGGGTTAAGTAGTACAAAATTATATAACTACATCAGAGTAGCACATAAAAAAGGTGTAAAAGTTTTAGTTCTTGGTGAGTATATTTTAAATCCTTTTTTTAAAGAACTAGAAGCTATGTCTGTCTCTATGATAAAAGAACAGGCCGCACAACAAATCACTATTTTAAAAGAGTTATCGACTACTTACAAGATGACTATTATTGCCCCCTTAGCTATTGTAAAAAAGAAAAAAATCTACAAAACTATTGCTAAATTTGCTCCAAACTCTACTTCATATTATCAGCAACAACTTCTTATAAACTACTCTCACTGGAATGAAGAGAAGTTTTTTTCTAATGAAATTAAAAAACTTGAATCTCCAATGATATTTAAAGTTGACGGCTTTAAATTTTCGGTTATGAGTGGTTTTGAATTACATTTTGATGAACTTTGGTCTCATATTTCAAGCAAAAATATTGATTGTGTTTTACTGCCAAGTGTATCTACTTTTGATTCATATGAAAGATGGAAATCACTTATACTCTCTCGTGCATTTACTCATAACTGTTATGTTTTAAGAGCAAATCGTATCGGTGAGTATAAGGATAAAGAGTTTAAATGGGAATTTTATGGTGATTCTATTTTAGCTTCACCAAATGGTGAACTGTTAACCCATCTTGGTAACAAAGAGGAGTTAATGATAGTGGACATGAGTCATACAGATGTAATTCGCTCTCGTCGTTCATGGGGTTTTAAAGAGATAATAAATAAAAGGAGTCATTTATGATGAAATATTTTCACCGTCAGGTACAACTATGGGGGGAAGATACACAGACTCTTCTTCAAACCAAAAAAATAGCAATTATTGGTTCGGGCGGTCTGGGAAGTTCATTAGCTTTTGCTTTAGGATCTAGTGGAATTGGTGAAATTCACATGGTAGACTTTGATGAAGTATCTCTACATAATATTCACCGTCAAATTGCTTTTAAAGTTGGTGATGAAGGTAAGAATAAAGCCGTTTTAAATGCACAGCTTATTGAGCAAAGATGCCCTTTTGTAAAGGCAACAGCTCATGAGTGTAACTTTGAAGAGTTTGGCAAAAAAAATATAGAAGTTGACCTTATTATAGATGCCACTGATAACTTACCTACAAGAGCCCAAATAAATGCCTATGCAAAAAAGAAAAATCTGCCGTGGATTTATGGGAGTGTTGAAGCTTTTCACGGACAAGTATGTTTTATAGAAGAATCTTCATTTACTGATGCCTTTAAAATAATAAACAAGACACCAGCTGGAATTGCAGCACCGATAGTTATGCATATAGCATCACTTCAAGCAAATTTAGCACTTAGATATCTGGCAGGACTGAGCGTAAAAAAAGACTACTTATATTATCTGTTTTTTAATGAAGATGGCGAACTTATAACGCAAAAGTTTGGACTTCCAAAGAGTTAATAAACAAGTGGAAAATTCCACTTGTAATCAAAGTTTAGAGCGTTGAAATATACTCAGCAACTAACTCAATATCTTCATCACTTAACTTATTGGCCTGACCTTTCATAAGCCCTTTCATAGGACCACCGTAGCTTCCGTCTTTGTAGCCATTTAATGCCTCAGTTACTTGATCAGCACTCCAACCTTGAATTATTTTAGATTTTCCAAGAGCAGATTTCTCAGCGTTCTCACCGTGACAAGTAGAACATAGTTTATAAATTTCTGCTCCATATTCAACACTTGTTTCAGCTACAACAACATCTTCAACGATTCCAACTTCCATTGGGTCTTCTTTATCTTCAATTACTCTCTCTTCATCAGCGTCTTGAAGAACCATCTTTTCATCAGCATCTTGAGCAAGTACCTCTTCCTCAGCGTCTTGAACAACTACCTTTTCATCAACATCTTGAACAAGCATTTCTTCATCAGCATTTTGAGCAATCTGCATTGGCTCTGCATTTTGAGCCTGTTTTGAGTCATCTGAACTACACCCTATTAAAAAAAGTGCCAACACCGCTGAAATTACTATTTTCATATAAAATATCCTTAACTAAAATTTGGAAATTATACACTAAATTTGGATTTATTAAACATAAGAGCTATTATATCATTATCAAATTTGACTGTAAACAGCGACTTTACAACTGCAATAAAAAACCACAAAAAGAGTAAGGGCATAATAATAGTCTGCACTATAAATATGGTTATTAAGCTGATTATTTTTCTAGACGCTTCTTCTATATTTATCTCTAATGCGCTTAGTTGTTTAGAGATGTTCAGGTTATCAGTAATCTCA
>JAGXIA010000084.1 GCA_024635885.1 Helicobacteraceae bacterium
AAACTTCTTTTTTTAGATGAGCCTACTAGCGGACTTGACCCTATCTCCGCAAGAGATTTCGATAAATTAATCTTAGAACTTCGTTCTTTACTTGGTTTAACCATTGTTATGGTTTCACACGATTTACAATCTATTTATGCTACACTTGACAGATTAGCAGTCATAGATAATAAAAAAATTGCATATGAAGGTACTTTGAGCGAAGTAACGTCAGGTAATAGTGAATTTATACAAGCATTTTTTAGGAGTAATTTTGAATAATAAAGTTAATTATACGGCAGTTGGCTTATTGGTTCTTTTTGGATTTATTTTGATATTTGGGTTTACGTATTGGCTATTAAAACCATCGGCGGAATCTGAAACTGCAAAATATCTTATACACTTTGATGAATCAGTTTTGGGTTTAAATATTGACGCTCCGGTTAAGTACAGAGGAATTAATGTTGGTAAAGTGTCTCAACTCAGAATAAATCCAAATAATACAGAGCAAGTAGAAGTTCTAGTGACAATTTTAAAATCAACTCCTATTAAATCATCAACTGTAGCAAAACTCACAGCCCAAGGTATTACAGGTTTAAGTTATATAAATCTGAGTCTTGGCGATAATAACGCTCCATCAATCAAAGTAAGTAAAGGTGAAAAATATCCGATTATAAAAACGGTGCCATCATTCTTTGAAAATTTTGAACAATCTTTGGGAACCGTATCTACTCAACTCTCAAACACTTTAACTAAAACAGGGGAGCTTTTAAATGAGGAAAATCAAGTCCAGATAACTCTTTTACTGAAAAGAAGTGCCGGTTTTATGGATAAGATGGAGAGGCTTATTAATGATGAGACAATAATAAATTTTCATAAAAGTATGAAAAATCTTGCATCAGCCAGTAAACAAGTTGATAGTATTTTGCCTAAAGTAGATGTTTTAGTAGATAAAAGTATACTTTGGGAAGATAAAATAGCAAAAACTTTTAATTCTATTATGAATAGTTATCTTGACATAAAAGCTTCAGCAGATGAAGTTAAAAAAGCAATAGAGAGCGGTGAATTCAATATTAAAGAAATAGTCGGTGATATTATTCCTACAATGAATAATACCTTAGTTGAGATGCAACACCTTATAATAGAAATAGAAGGCATGTTAAACCGGTATGAAAGAAGTCCGGGTGATATTTTATTTAAACAAGAACAGATTAAAAAAGGTCCAGGAGAAAATTAAATGTATAAGATTATATTTGTTGTTGTAGCTGTTTTTTTATTGTCTGGCTGTACTACAACTCAGCCTCCAATGACGGAGTATAGAGTAAACCCAGCATTGAAAACAATGAATTCAAATTCAACTCAATGCTCAGACAAGTCATTAAAGGTTGCACAATCTTTTAGTACAACTGCTATTATGTCTGTGAAAATGAATTATGCACAGGGTTTACATAAACAGTATGTTTACTCTGAATCTCAATGGGCTGACTCACCAAATCGTGCAATAAATGCAGAAATAGTCAAATTACTTCAAACTACAAAGCTTTTTAAAAGTGTTTTAACATCAAAATCAAGAAGTCAAAGCGATTTGATATTAGAAATAAATATAAAAGATTTTATGCAATACTTTAATGATGATTTCAGTCAATCTTATGCTAATGCTATTATTAGTTTAAGTCTGCTTGATACTTCTACAAACAGCGTTATAGTTACAAATACCTTTGAATCAAGAATTGATACTAAAAGCTTGGATGCAAGTGGCGGTGTTGAAGCATTAAACAAAGCGCTTGAAGATGTGTTAGAACAAACCAACACTTGGTTTAATGAGGTTTGCAAGTGATAAGTCAAAAAGAGTATAAAAAACGAAGAGATAAACTAGGTAAAAAATTATCTAAGGATTCAGTTGGAATTATATATAGTGCCTCTTATAAGACTCGTTCAAATGATACAGAATATCCTTATAGACAAAACAGCAATTTTTACTATTTAACCGGCTTTAAAGAAGATAATTCATGCCTAGTTATAGTAAAAACAACAAATACGGTTAAAACAATTTTATTTGTTCAAGCTAAAGATAAAACTAAAGAGCTGTGGCATGGGAAAAGATTAGGGGAAAAAGTGGCTGAAAAAATATTTTTAGTCGATGAAGTACACGCTATTAGTGACTTAGAATCGGAGTTAAAAATATTTTTACAAAATGCAAAAAACCTCTATTTCGATTTTAGTTTAGAATACTCAAAAGTTAAACTGCTTAAAAAACATACCAAAGGTTTAGCTGTTCATCAAAATATTGCATTGCTAATCAATGCAATGAGACTTATTAAGTCACCATCAGAAATAGCGCTTATAAAAAAAGCTGTAAAGATTACAAAAAAAGCGCATCATCAGGCTATGAACTTCTCTAAGTCAAATAAATATGAATATGAACTCCAAGCAGAGATAGAGTATATTTTTAAGTCTAATGGGGCTTATAATGATGCATACACTTCTGTTGTGGCATGTGGAAACTCTGCAAACACTCTGCATTATATAGAGAATAATAAACCTTTGGTAGACAATGAACTTATCCTCATTGACGCAGGGTGCGAGTATGAATATTATGCAAGTGATATAACGAGATCTATTCCTGTCAGCGGCAAGTTCACTCAGGCACAAAAAGAGCTTTATAATATGATTTTGGATACAGAGTTGAAAATTATAAAAATGGTAAAGCCAAAGGCGCTAAGAAGTGATTTACAAAAAAAATCAGAAGAACTTCTTTGTAAAGGCATGATTAAACTCGGCATACTAAAAGGTGACTATAAAGAGCTTATAAAAAAGCAAGAACATAAAAAATACTATCCACATGGCATTGGTCATTGGATGGGAATAGATGTTCATGATGAATGCCCGTATAAATATGACAACGGAGATGAAATACCGCTCAAAAAAGGTATGGTTTTAACAATTGAGCCCGGAATTTATATAGATAAAGAAGATAAAAGTGTAGCTAAAAAGTATCGTGGAATTGGTATACGAATCGAAGATGATATATTAGTGACTAAAAACGGTTGTGAAAATTTATCTGCAGGAATTGCTAAAACTGTAGAAGAGATAGAGGCTATCTCTTCTACAAACTAGTTTTTAATTGTAAGAATAAGTCCATCCTGTAAGTTTTTCAGTCTTTGCTTCAAAAAATTTATCTGAATCACCCAAAAAATCTATCACATGCATAAGAGCTGAGGGGATACTTCTTTGATCTTCGGGTTTTACAAGAAGCATTGGCATAGGTGTGTCTTGTAAACTTTTTCCAAAACCGACCGGCATAGTCTGACTCATCACCTCTGCCGGCTTAACAATTGAATTCTCCTCTAGAAATTTATTCAAAATAGCATCTTTTATATCCTGAGAAAATGTTTCATCTGTATTTAAAAAGATTGTAAAATGAATAGGTGTCTCTGAAAAGTGGCTTGGAGCCGCTGTAGCCATTAGTATATACTCCACATTTTTTAGATGCTGGGCTATCTCAATCGGGTCAAGATAGGTGTCTGTAACAATTCCTTTTGCTTGCATTAGTTCTTATTCTCCTCTTTATTTTTTTCTATATCTTCTTGATGTTTTGACATCTCAAGTCTTATTGCATCCATCGTATGAGGAGGAACATTTTCATCTTTCGCCCATTTAACTTCATCAATATTTCCTCCGTAGTCTGCACCAAAGTCTTCAACTTTTTGAGAGTATTCATCTAAATCATGGCATATGACAGTTCTTTCAGCTACCGTATCAGTTAGTTCAATAAACCATTTTCCTTCTTCATCCACTTTGATTAGTGATTCAAATATTACAGCCATTATTTATTTTTACCTGTCTTATCAAAAGTTTTAGCAAAACCTTCTAAATCTTTTTTCTTTAAATCACCATTATAGATTATGTCTTTTGCATCTATTGTATCGTCATTTAGCATTCTGGGAACAGCATCAGCATTGTTAATGACTTCCATGTGCTCGTCAAGCTCATCTTCACTGTACGCCATTTGCATATCTGCTGCTACAACATGTGGGATGTTTTCTATAATTCTTAATTTTTCTAGTTCTTCAGATACGCCATTACCCTCAATAGTTATAATAATCCTCCCTTTTTCATCATGCATATGATAATCACAGGCTTTAGAATCTTTTAAACTTTGAACAACTTCATCTAGATATTTGGGGACTGTTTGAACTACTATACTTGATATATTCATTGTATTAATTCCTTAATTTTATTTTATCACGATGTTGGAAGTAATTCCACTCTTTATTCATAAGTTATTTTTCTTGATTTTTCGCCATTTTCTTGTCGTATTTTATCATATAGTTTTTGATATTTTAGTTTTTCATCAAAACTAATAGGTGTTCTTAGAGATTTGTACTCAATTAGTACACCATCCTTATAAACACCGGAAATGATGGCTTTTACCCAGTAGTGACCTTTATCTTGGCGAAGATTCTTTACCACTCCTGTCCACTGCTTTTTATTTTCAATTGTTTCCCATAAATCTCACAAAAGCTTTTATTGGAGTAAGTTATAATGCCATTTAAATCATCTTTATATCAATGGCAGATGTTGGGCACCTACTTATGCAAAATCCACATGCCGTACATTTAGATTCATCTATGGTAGGCATAAACATAGCTTTAAACTCTATAGCATCTTCTAAACATGGGTCTTTACAAGAAAAACACATAACTGCATTCCAACTGAGACAAGTACTTTGATTAATACTTATAATAGCATCAATCATCTTTTTATCTTTTATTTCTAAAACACCAAATTCACAGGCAATCGCACAATCATCGCAATATGTACAACCACTTTTAGAAAAGTCTAGCCTAGGAGTTTTGTCTTTTCCTATGATAATAATTTGTTCTTGACACAAAGTGGCGCATTTGCCATCACAATTTTGGCATTCTGTGTCAAAGGCATTTATGTCATTGTAATATGGCGGTCGTAATATTTGTTCTTTAACTTTCTTCTCTTCACCTTTTAGAGATGAAGTGAGAAAGCTAAAAAGCTCTCTTCTATGCATTGTGACTATTCACCGCGCACGGTATCTAAACCTTCCATAAGTTTAGCGCCATTCCAGCTAGACTTACTTGAACCATTCTCTTTTGCATAGTCAGCTTCAAAAGTATTTTTTGGAGCAGGACTATTGCTCTGTGGAGCATGGCACTGAGTACAGTTAAATCTGGCACCAACAAGTTTATACTTTTGCTTTATAGAAACATCTTTTAAATCAGCACAAGAAGAGTTCTTGTTGACTTTACCATTTTTAGTAAGAGTACCATCAGCTGCGATAGCAGTAACAGGTCTAAAATCAGTCATATGTGAGGGTGGAATAGCTGTTGCCCCAACCATTGGAGCAATATCCGCTGCATGACAACCTATACATTGGTTGTTATTGACTGTAATGGGTACCATACCACTTATATCATGTGGAATCATCGGAGGAGCATCTTGGAAAGCTCTTTTGAATTTGTAACCACTTCCAGCAGTACTTTGATTATAGCTAGTCTTATCACCCATGGTGTTACTTTTTTCTGAGTATAAATCAGTATTTCTTAATCCAAGTGACTCTTCAGTTATAGTTTTAGAAACTTTTTGTTCTTGTGCAGGGGTTGCTTTTGTAGCTTCACTACAACCAGTAAATAGAAGTGCCGCAGCAGCTAAACCCATTGTTATCTTAGTTATTGTTTTCATTATTTTCTCCCATTGTTTTCTTTTATGCCAATTTTCTGATTGAAAAGCCTAAAGCATTGTCATCACGCACTTCAATACATCTCGCACAATTTGTACATTTGCCCGATAAGACACTCAGGCTCTCTTTACCAACCATATGTAATGATGCTCTGGGCATACTACTTTACATATCATACATAGAGTACAGTTCTCTATGAACCATAGATATCGGCGAAATAAACTCAAAAGCTGTAATCCCCATAGCAAATGAGATTATCATGTTTACAGGGCAAACCCAACTACAAAAGGCTTGAGCGCTAATGAGTAGATAAAACAGAATAACAACGACATAGTTCTTTTTTCTTAACCATATTATGTTTGTTTCCCCTCAAAACGACAACTCACTTTTTTCAGTTTTATGCTTTGTAAATTTTTACAGCACATTTTTTAAAGTCTGTTTGTTTTGACTGAGGACAAGTCGCATCTAAACAAACTTTATTGATAAATACTTTTTCGTCAAACCATGGAACAAATACAAGACCACGAGACGGTCTGTTTCTACCGCGAGTCTCGACTCTTGCTTTTACTCTACCACGACGAGATTCAACCCAGCATAGTCCACCTTGTTTAAGATCTTTGTCCATAGCATCTTGTGGGTGCATATAACATAGTGCCTCAGGAACTGCACGATATAATTCAGGTACACGCATAGTCATAGTGCCTGAATGCCAGTGCTCAAGAACACGACCTGTACTCATCCAAAGTGGATAAGCCTCATCTGGCATCTCAGGTGGATCCATGTATGGACGGGCAAAGATCTTGGCTTTATTTTTAAGACCGGTTTTTTCTGCTTTTGTAACACCTAGTAAATCACCAAATGGAAGTGCTTTTGCTAAGGGACCGTAGAACGCATGTGAGTTACCGCTCTCTTTTGTCTCTTTAGCTGCATAAGGATCGTACATAGCATTAAATCTCCAAGCAGTTTCTTTACCATCGACAACAGGCCATTTAAGTCCACGAACTTTATGGTATGTTGTAAATGGCGCAAGGTCATGCCCATGTCCTCTACCAAAACTTGCATACTCTTCAAAAAGGTACTCATGAATCATAAATCCATAACCTTTGAAAACTTTACCGTCAGAGCCTTTAACATTTCTGCTATCACCAAGAACTTCAGAGTTGTCATAACCTTGTTGAGGAAAAGTATTTAAATCAACTTTATAAGACTTAGCTTCTTTGTTGGCAAATAAAATTTCATACATTGTAGTGTCATCAGTGTAACCCATAGCATAAGCTGCTTTTTTGACATCTGGAAGTGATTTAGGTGTTCCATCAGCATTCTTACCTCTTAACGGTTGAGCACCCCAAACATCTTTAACTGTAAATCTTTTTGAAAGTTCAACCCATTGCCACGTGTCAGACATTGAATCACCTACCGGAATAACTTGCTGTCTCCAGTGTTGTGTACGACGCTCAGCATTTCCGTAAGCTCCCCATTTCTCATAAATCATAGCAGATGGCAAGATAAGATCTGAGACTTTTGCAGAGATACCTGGGTATCCATCAGAAGTTACAATAAAATTATCCATCTCTCTAGCTGCTTTAATCCAGTGAGTTGCACTTGCTGAATCTTGGTAAGGATTACAAACATTTACCCAAGCAAACTTAATAACACCATCCTCAATATCTCTATGGATTTTCATAATGTGTTGGTTTCCAACAGGGTTTAGTGTTCCATTTGGAATCTTCCATCTGTTTTCAGTTATCTCTCTATGTTTAGGATTTGCTACCATCATATCAGCTGGCAAACGGTGACAGAATGTACCAACTTCTCTAGCAGTTCCACATGCCGAAGGCTGACCCGTAAGTGAAAATGCGCCATCACCTGGTTTAGCTTGTTTATTCAGTAAAAAGTGAACATTGTAAGCTAAAGTATTTACCCAAGTACCACGTGTATGTTGGTTCATACCCATAGTCCAAAAAGATACTACCTTACGCCCTTTTTCAATATAAAGGTCTGCTAAAGTTTGAAGTTTTTTCTTGAATTCGTTGATATCTTCATCTGGGTTACCTTTTGAAATTTCTGCAACATAATCAAGTGTATATGGATCTAGGAATTTTTTGTACTCTTCAAAGTCAATTTCCCAATGCTTCAGTCCAGCATCTTTGTTAACCATAACATCGCCTTCTTTATAGCCATAAGCCTTAAGGGCAGGTGCTTCTTTGGCAGATACAACTTTAGTCATCTCTTTATTTATAATTTCCATCTCAAGAGCTGAATATTTGCCGGCACTTCCATCAGGATTAACTGGAGTTAAAGATTTTTCTCCCTCTTTTCTCAGGCCATAGCCGATATTTACAGGAGATGCTGCAAATACTATATGTTTTTTAACGAAATCCCAGTCAATAGACTCAGGGTTATTATAAACAATCTCTCTTGCTATATAGTTCCACAATGCAAGGTCAGTATTTGGTGAGAAAATGATTTCAATATCTGCTAGATCAGAAGTTCTATGTCTATATGTTGACATATTTATAACTTTTACACGCTCTGGATCTGAGAGTTTTCTATCAGTTACACGTGACCAAAGAATAGGGTGCATCTCAGCCATATTTGAACCCCAAGATACGACTGTATCTGTTAATTCAATATCATCATAACAGCCAGATGGCTCATCAATACCGAAAGTTTGGTAAAATCCGACAACTGCCGATGCCATACAGTGACGAGCATTCGGGTCGATTGCGTTTGAACGAAAGCCACCCTTCATCATCTTTAGAGCTGCATAGCCTTCCATAACAGTGTATTGTCCAGAAGCAAAGATACCTACACCTTCCGGACCGGCATGTTTAAGTGCTTTTTTGATGTTAACTTCCATCTCATCAAAAGCTCTTTCCCAAGATACGGGAGTAAATTTGCCATGTTTATCAAATTTGCCATCAGTACCAACTCTTAACAGAGGTTGAGTCAGTCTGTCTGCGCCATACATAATCTTCGCATTAAAATAACCTTTAATACAGTTCAGACCTCTGTTTACAGGCGCAGCAGGGTCTCCTTTAACAGCAACAATCTTACCGTCTTTTGTTGCCATCATAATACCACAACCGGTACCGCAAAAACGACAAGCTGCCTTGTCCCATCTCCAATTTCCTTCAGCTTCAGTTGCTGCTGCTTGTAGCTCTGCTGGTATAGTCATACCCATTGCCGCTGCTGCAGATGCTGCTGCTGAACTCTTAAGAAATCCTCTTCTTGAAAGTGACATGCTCTCTCCTATTTAATAAGATTTGAAATATAACAATTTGAAATAATGAAATATTATCAAGTTGCTAAGGTGTCCGTTTACATTTTCAATTGTACTCTTTTAGGTTAATAAAGACCTTGACTTATGTCAAGTTTTTATAGTATTTAATTAATAAATGTTTTATATTATGTAATAGTGAGTAAAAGTAACACAATAAAGTATGTATAGTAATCGGAGAAAAATGCAAAGATAGAAGGTTGGATTTATTTAATTAAAGAAGAAAAAAAAGATGTACTCTCAGAGATTTTAACTCTGAGAGGTGTGTCAACTATCTGTTTTTAAGAATATTTAGAAAGTAAGAATTATTTGACACCAACTCTGTTCAACTGTTTATAATAGTTACAGGCAGTGTCATCTCCTAGTTCACAAGCTTGGCCATAGTATTTTTTAGCGATATTTTTATCTTGTTCTACACCTTGTCCAAGCTCATAGATCATTCCTGACATAAAACATCCTCCTGCATCTTTTTGAGTGCAAGCATGAGTAAACAGCTCTCTGGATTTTATGTAGTCTTTCTTTATTTCTCGCCCATAATAGTAGTTTTTTGCAATAACAATACATCCATCAACAAGACCCATATCACAACTTTTTGTAAAATAAGTAAAAGCTTTTTTTGTATCTCTTTTTACAATTGTACCCTTCGAATAGCCCTGTGCAGCATAGAAACACCCATTAGCATGCCCCTCTTCACAAGCTTTGTCAAAGAGCTCCATTGCTTTTTGATTGTTACCTTTTCTGGCCTCTACAATTCCATCATCTACTAACTGAGCATATAAATTTATACTAAACAATATAAACACAAGTACTACTATTTTATTCATATATCATCCTACTGTTTTTATATGGTGATTATAGCCATATTAAACTAATCTAGCTCAATAAGCATCATTACTAATGCGTTTCAATCCTGCCTCTTTGTATCTCAACATTTTCATTTATATTCTGGAAGTGACCATATTCTACGGATTTATTGCTGCAACGATTAATGTACTCAGCATATTGAGAACATACTATATCTGAGTACTTTTGATTGTTTTGAGTACACCCTTTTTTAAATTCATTTTGGTACTTATCTAGGATAGTAAAGCTACATTGAGTAGCCTGTAACAAGCTGGCTGTAATAAGTAAAGCTAGGTAAAATTAAACATATATAGTTCCTTCGATGATATAAGAATATTTTAGCAGATACTTTTATAGATATACTTTAGTAAGATTAATAATTTCTTTTTTTTACAAGCTTGTAAACATGAAAGACAGACTACTTAATGTCTTGACAAGATTTAGTAAGTTCTTGAAGCTCTTTTTTGAGGTTTTGCAGTTTTATTACAGTAAAAAATTGAATCTTCAAGTGTTATTAGTTCAGAGATTAAAGAATCTTTATACATATGGTATATTTGTTGCTCTTATAATATATTACTAAGGAGTGTTATGCAGTTTATAGAAGCTTTAAAGCTTAGAAATAAGCTTTTTTTACTTTTTTTACTTATTACCCTAGGTCTAATATCTATAGGTGTAATGGGTGCACTCAATATAAACTCTATGAAAAAAAATATTGACGCTCTGTATTTTGGATCACTGGTTCCAGTGACAGAATTAAATGAGGTACTCCAAGTGTATCATGGAGACCTTACCACCGTCATTTACAAAATTAAAAGCGAAAAAATAAGCCAAAGTCAGGCAATTTCTAAGATAGACAACTCTCTGATGAAGATAAATAAACACTGGAACAGTTATGAATCTCATTATAAAAGAGATATGGAATTAGAATATATTAATTATGTATCACTAGAAATTAAAGTAATGAATAATTATTTTATTAGAATTATGAAAGCTGGTATTGCAGGAAAAAATTTAAAAAAACTTTCTACGGATACCTTGGAAAAACATACGGCACATATAAATGCGATTATTCAAAAACTGGTAAATTATGAAGTGGAAATAGCAAGACATCAAAGGAAAATGTTTTTAGAGAAGTATGACAAGCTTCTCAGCCAAGTTTTTACTATTTTAGTGCTTATAGTTTTAGGTGTACTATTTATATCATATTATGTATTTAAAAGTATACAAAATGACCATACTAAGCTTGAGATAGCAACAAAGAAATTAAAGCGTGCAAATAAAAAACTTGAGAATGTATCCTATACTGATGCCCTCACATCTCTGCATAATAGAAGATATTTTAACTTTGTATACGATAGAGAACTCAAACGTGCAAAAAGAACACATAGCAATATTACATTTATGATGTTAGATGTTGACTATTTTAAACAATATAACGATACCTATGGTCATATAGAAGGTGACGCAGCTCTTAAGACAGTAGCTAAAGTTTTAAAAGATACTTTAAAAAGACCTGGTGATTTTGTCTTTAGAATGGGTGGAGAAGAATTTGGAATTCTTTTAACTAATACGGATGAAGATAATAGTAGTAAATTGGCTCAGAGTATATGTGACGCTGTTAGAAATAAAGAAATTAAGCATGAAAATTCTAAAGTAAATAGTTTTTTAACAATTTCTATTGGTCTTGTATGTTGCATTGCTGATGATGCTCTTAATGAGGAGGTCTTTATAACTCGTGCTGATACTATGTTATATGAGGCAAAAGAGGCTGGAAGAAATCGCTGTATTATGAGTACAGATATAAGTGAAGCAAAAACTACAGTTATAAAAGAGTCAGAGTTAAATAATAATCAAGAGCAAAGAGCTGAGAGTTTTACAATTAAAAAATTAGAAAAACTTAGCGCTTAATGCTTGTGTTTAAACCTAAAACCACGATCAAGTAAAAGTTCTCTTATTTTATCTTTTAATTCGCCTTGAAATTCCATCCAGCCATCTTTATAACTTCCACCACATCCAAGTTTCATTTTTAAACTTTTTAATGTTGTCTCAGTATCTGCCTTTGGCATGTGGAATTCTCCAACAAGAGTTACAGTTTTTCCTCTGCGTTTCTCTTTTTTAAACATCAAAAAATGTTTAGAAGGTTCGAGTATTTCATTTGATACAGCAGATTTTCTCTCAGATTGAACTTCTTTCCAACCATCATCTATATCAGCACCGATGAAAAGGTCCAGTTTTTTACCTCTACTCATTTTCTTTGCCTATATACTTAAATCTGGGAATTAGCTTGCCTTTTACGTCTACTTCTTCAAAAAACATAGTGTAGGGTCTGGCCCAAAGACCTTCATCCCCATATAACGCACGATAGAGAACCATAAGTTCTTCTGTTTCACTATGTCTTAGTGTATCTATGACTTCGTAGCGGTTGCCTTTGTAGTGTTCATAAATACCAGTTTTCATTTAAATAACTTTTTGTGCCAATACACTCATAGATGCATTGTCATAGTGAGATGCTTTTACACTCTCTAAAATATCTTCGTAGCTAGATTTTCTTTGGTCATAAACTATTACAATACTTTCATCACCGGCTTTTAAAAATGTTTTTTCACCGTATTGTGTGTATCGTGTAGCACCAATACTAATAATAGCTTCTGCAGGACGGTCACAAGCATCTATATATTCGTTTAAAGGCTCTAGTGGACCAAAATCTTCTTGAATAGCTAATTGGTTTAAAATCCAATCAGTAAGTTTTTCATGAAAGTAGCTATAACCGGTTAGTTCAACATCTTCACCGTAAGCCTTGATTTCTCCATCTCTTCTTAAAAAACTGCAGATAGAGTAGTTGTCCATAACGCCGCCAGCCTCAAACTTGTCTATTTCAATAATGTGGTTGGAAAAACCTTTACACTCATGTCCCCAGTTTTTTTTGTCACTTATTTTTTCTGCCCCTGCCACTCTGATAGAACAGTCATTATAGGCTCCAAAATATCTTGGAACTATGCTGGATAAACGTCCAGCAGTATATTTTAAATCAAAAATAATGGCTACTTCCGGTTCAGCCTGGACATTGACATCTTCTTTGGGAAGTTTAATGTACTCAGCGCTAAGAGGGTAAGTTGTTAAAATAGTTTTAGCATGAAGTGCGACTTTACTTACAGGGTTTTGTACTCTAGGCAAGAAAAAAGGAAACATACCCTTGGGAGCTGCTTCATCAGCCGTTAATATATGTTTAAATTCTTCAGCTTCTCCAGCTTGATCTAAATGCAAAGCAAAGTTCCCTGCTATACCTAAGCCAAGAAACTTTTTATATTTAGCCATGCTATACTTTTCCTTTCTCTCTAAGTTCTGCGTATTCTTCGTATGTACCTTTGAAGTCTGTTATGGTTCCATCAGCATGAATTTCGATAATACGAGAAGCAAATGCGTCTAGTAACTCACGGTCATGTGATACACAGATAACATTACCTTGAAACTCTAACAATCCTTCACCCAGTGCAACGATAGCCTCAAGATCAAGGTGATTAGAAGGCTCATCTAAAACTAAAAAGTTTCCGCCCTCCAGCATCATCTTTGAAAGCATCATTCTATGTTTTTCACCACCGGAAATACTTTTAACACTTTTTTCTTGCTGCTCACCACTAAACAGCATACGACCAAGACAGTTACGAATCTCAGCAATGTCACGTTTAGGGTTAAATGCTCTTAACCAATCATAAAGAGTACCATCACCTTTGATGATATCAGCAGTATTTTGAGGAAAATAAGAATTTTCAATAGTAGCACCCCAATTAATTTCTCCAGAAGTCGGTTTAATCTCTTCCATTATAATTTTAAGAAGAGTTGTCTTACCGGCACCATTTGGTCCAATAAGGGCAACTTTTTCACCCGGTTCAAATTTTAGGTTTAAGTCTTTTAATACATCATTAGTACCATATGAATGATTAACATTTACAAGCTCTAGTGCTTCATCACCCATAGAGCGCTGAGCCTTAAATACTATACTCGGGTCACGGCGAGAAGATGGCTTGATGTCTTCAATCACTAATTTGTCAAGTTTTTTCTGTCTTGATGTTGCTTGTTTTGCTTTAGAAGCATTTGCAGAGAAACGACGAACGAAAGCTTCTAACTCATCTTTTTCTTTCTCTTTTTTTGCATTATTAAATTCCATCTGTTTTGCTATAACATTTGCAGCTATATACCATTCATCAAAATTACCAGAGAACTCACGAATTTTTTGATAATCGACATCCAGTATATTTGTAACAACAGAATTTAAAAAGTGTCTATCGTGAGAGATAACAACCATAGTTCCTTCATGACGTTGCAACTCATGTTCTAACCAGCTAATAGTCTCAATATCAAGGTTGTTCGTAGGCTCATCAAGAAAGAGTACATCAGGTTTTGGATATAAAACCTGTGCAAGCAGTACCTTGAATTTATCAGCACTGTCGAGTGTACTCATAAGCTGGTTGTGCTCTTCTGGCGGAATACCAACATTTCCTAAGATTTTAGCGATATTTACATCATATTCATAAGTTGGGTCTTCTTCAACAGAAATAACTTCTAAATCTGCAAGACGGCTATTAACCGCTTCATCTTCGAAGTCGCCATTCATATAAAGCTCTTCTTTTTCTTTTATGGCATCATAAAGTCTTTTATTACCGTAAAGAACCGTATCCATAATAGTGAAGTCTTCAAAAGCGTATTGATTTTGACCTAGAACACCAACTTTATTAGTCTTTGGAATTATTACTTCACCATCGTATTCAGTAATTTCACCGCAAAGAATTTTTAAAAAAGTTGTTTTACCGGCACCATTTGCACCGATTAAACCATATCTTTTATGACGGTCAAGTTTAAGGTTTATGTCTTGAAACAGAACTCTGTTCCCATATCTCATTGTTAAGTTTTGTACAGTTACCATGATTTTATCTCTTTTTAAGGTGCTTTAAATGTCAGACCTATTAATTTTCGCGATTATATCAAAAGCTTGTTTAAAGGCTGATTATTTATCTCTATTAGAGTTATTGTCTGATGAAATGTTGTAGTTTTGTATGCATCCCCGAACAGAAGTTGGGGATGAGAAATGACCTGGAGAAAAGTTTGAAATCTAAGTACGGTACCCTTTTAGTAAGTCATTTAGACTTATGGTCATATTTGTGAGTTCTGAAGAAGCATTTGAAATATCTTCAATACTATTTTTATTTTCATTTGCGATTGCTTCTATGTTGGAAACTTTACTTACCATTGAAGCTACAGTTTTAGAATTATTTATATAGCCTAGAACTGTCTCATCTACTTGAAGAATAGATTCTTCTATTGAATGAACACTTGTGCTGATGTCGACTTCTGTTTGTGTAGCACTTTTGGACAGCTTTTCTATCTCTGCCGCATTTCTGGACATATTCTCGCTTACATCATTTATAGACTGAACTATAATACTGATTGTGCTGTTAATGTCAGAGAGTGACTTCTGAGTTCTCTCGGCTAGTTTTCTAACTTCATCAGCAACTACTGCGAAACCACGTCCGTGTTCACCTGCACGTGCAGCTTCAATAGCAGCATTAAGTGCTAATAAATTTGTTTGGTCAGCTATATCAGAAATAATACTCAATACATCTTTTACTTGGCTGGCATCAGTACTTAATTGTACTATCTTATGAGAAAGTTCTAGCTCATCTTGTGATCTATGCTCTATTTCACTTGCTAAATGAACTATTTGTTTGTTTGCCTTTTTAAGGGTACTTCCTGCAGAGTCTATATTTTCTTTTGTGTTTTTTGCCTGTTCTATTGACTCGGCAAGTATATCTTGCAATGCTTTTCCATCGTCTGAAACTTCATGAACAATAGCTCGTTCATCTTTTGCTTTTTCTTGCATGTTTATTGAGGCTTTTGAAAGTGTTAGAGCAATGCCCGTATTTTGAGATGATGTGTTTTTTGCCTCTGAAACAGTAATACGAACTTTTTCAATAAATTCATTAATATTATGTGCTATTTCAGAAATTTCATCACCTTTAGCGACACTGACTTTATTGGTTAAATCACCTTCACCTTTTGCTAAATCATGTGTTGCAATCTGTAGTATTGTTAGTTTTGAAATAATGCCTTTTTGAACTAATATAATGCTTATAATTACTAAAATAACAAATATGAATAAGGAGAACAGAACTATAGCATTCCTTGTTTCATTAACATTTTCCAGTACCTCTGACTTGTCTATTTCAACAATAATTCCCCATTTTTCTCCCAAAATATTTACAGGTGAAAAAGAGCTGAGTAACTCTTCTCCTTTGGAATCACTAATAATCCAAGAAGAATTTTTACCTTCTTTAATCGCATCAACAGATTTTGATTTAATTTGAAGCATAGAGACTGTTGTTCCGGCAGTTTTAACATCTTTATCTGTAATAGTATTTAAAAAACGGCTGTCGTTTTTCATATTACCATCCATAGAAATCAAGTTTGCTTTTCCTGTTTTTCCAAGTCCTGCTTTTTCAAAATCATTACTAAAATTCATAACCTTCGTTATTTTATCTTTTGGAAGTTGCAAAATAATTGCTCCTTCAAAATCTTCTCCAAAATATACTGGTGATGCTAAAAATATAGAAGGCTGATTGTAGCTTGGTTCATAAGGTTTAAAATCATTTATTACGACTTCACCTTTTTTTATTTTAGAGGCTTTTTTGAATACCTCTGCTAAGCCAGAATTGGAATAAACACCATTAAGCAAGTTGGTTGCAAAATCTTCTTTTTTGTATACAGAATATTGTACATCGCCATTGGCATTAACAAAATATAAATCGTATAATCCATAATTTTTTAGTATTTTTGCATAAGTTGGATGAAGTTTAATATGAATAGTTGAATAATTATCTTTATACCTCTGACTCATTATATATTTGTCTTTTTCTCCAACTTTATTTGGATTGTCTATCATATAGAGCCATTGAAGTTTTTTAGCAGTTTCACTCTTAGGCAAATAGTTTTCGGCTGTTCTTTTAGGTTGAGAACCTTTTATGTCATAGTTTATGCGACCAATATAATTCTTATAATGCTCTAAAAGAGGCGTATAAATTTTAGATGATGATAAATCTCCAATATCTTCCAAGCTTTCAACAGCTTCATCTAAATTCCATATAGTTTGCACTGTAGATGAATCTGCTGTTATGGAAAGTAACATGTTTTTTAAAGAGTCAAAATAATCTACAATGTGTTCTTTTTTTGACTCTTTAACAGCATCTAAAAGAGCCATATTACTCTTAACTAAAGAGTCTGTCATGCGACTTACAGAGAGAGATAAAATACTCACAGTTACCAATAATAAAGAAATAGCAATTAAAGCGGTTATTTTAAATTTTATACTTTTTATATTCATAGTTTACATTCCTTTGTCTTCAAATTGTAACACAAATTAAGTATCTATTTTGCTTAAAAAATTATTTTCCTATGTAAAGTTGTCTTGGTCTTGCTATTTTCATCTCTTTGTCTTTTTTAAACTCTATCCATTGTGTAATCCATCCAACAGTTCTACCTATCACAAATACCGGGGTAAACATGGATGTAGGTATTTGTAGTGCTGTTAAAATTACACCAGAATAAAAATCAATATTTGGATACAGTTTTCTACTTATAAAATACTCATCATTCAGTGCTATTTCTTCTATTTTGTTGGCTATTTGCATAAGATTTGAGTCAAGATTGAGTTCATTTTTTAGTTGGTCTTGCAAACCTTTTAAAATTTTTGCTCGGGGGTCGAAGTTTTTATACACTCTATGTCCAAAACCCATAAGTCTGAACTCATCTGTAGGGTCTTTTGCTCTAGCTATGAAAGCATCTACATTCTCAACACTGCCTATCATCTTAAGTTGTGCAATTACCGATTCATTCGCTCCTCCATGGGCTCTGCCCCAAAGAGCTGATATTCCCGCACTAATGGCTACATAAGGATGTGCACCTGTAGAGGCAACTCCTCTTACTGCCGTAGTTGAGGCATTCTGTTCATGGTCAGCATGAAGAGTAAAAATTGTGTCAAGTGCTTTTACTTCAATGTCTTTAATTATATGCTCTCCATTTCTACCTCTATGCATCTTTCCTCCTGGATAGGCACGAAGCATATATAAAAAGTTCTCTGAAAAACTTCTGTCTATATCCGGATGAATAAATGGTGCGCCTATAGAATGTCTATATGCAAAGGCTGCAACTGTAGGTATCTTAGCAATAATACGTCGAGCCATCTCCTGATAACTGGCTTCATTAGAAATGTTTAGATGATCATAATAAAATGTAGATAAGGCTGCCGTTGCCGCGGAGAGTGTTGCCATAGGATGGGCTCCAGCTGGAAAAGCTTGAAATAAATGTCGAAGATTTTCATGTATTAAAGATCTATGTCGAAGTTCCAAATCAAAATCTTGTAACTCTTCTTCATTGGGAAGTTTTGAGTTTAGAAGCAGATAGCATATTTCTAAGTATGTATGATTTAATGTAAGTTCTTCTATCTTTATTCCACGATATCTAAGCTCACCTTTTGCCCCATCTATAAAGGTTATTTTTGATTTACAGCTTGCAGTTGAAGTAAAGCCATTGTCATATGTAAACATTCCAGTTTCACTGTAAAACTTTGAAATATCTACCACACTCGGACCTCTTGTAGCTTCTATAATGTCAAATTCATAACTTTTTTCAGTTCTATTATCAGTCATTGTAACAGTTGATTTCATAACTAACTCCGTATATGAGTTTATATTTTAAAATATTCTATGCCTTTATTCCTTATGCTTATGTTAACTTTTTAAATCAAAAATTATTTAAAGAAATTTAGTATAAAATACAATTCAATCAGTAAAGGAAAGTTATGCAGATTAGAGAGTTAGATTTAAAAGAACTATATACCGCTTATGATGTTTTATCTCAATTACGCACAGAGTTGTCATACAAAGACTTTGAAGATTTAATATATGA
>JAGXIA010000085.1 GCA_024635885.1 Helicobacteraceae bacterium
AACTCCTTCGGTTTTTATATGGTACTCTATTCGGACTGAATTTGCAAGAGGGAGGATTATTGTAAGTATGTTTCTCGTTCACACAGTCTCTGAATCTTAGGAACGAGCAAAAAGTGGATTTTCAACCCCTGGGGTGTAATTATATGGTTTTGGCATATCAAAATTGATTCTATATTCTTTTTCAGATTTCCTCTTTTTGTTTTGGATAACGTTTGTCATGTTCCTTGTACTTGTTATGTTTTTAACTTAATTTATCTAAACTATTAATATAACTTTGAATTTCATTATGATTGTTTGAACCAATGGAATCTTCTATTTTGATTGAAAGTTCTTTATTCATTTGCATCCCACCTTTTGTAATGTTTGCAGACCCAACTATTGCAGTAAAATTATTTCCATGTTCAAAGTAATAAAGTTTAGTATGAATCTTTCCTATTTTTTGATGTAATGTTTTATGAGTAAAATTTGGGTATTTTTTTAATTTATTAATCTCTTTCTCTTCAGTATGTTTGATACTGGAATAAATAATAATAGGAACATTCTTATTTATAGCAGTTATTAAGGATTTTTCAATTAATTGTATTCCATCATTTAAAAGCCATCCTGAACACAAAACAATTTTATCTGCTTTTAACAGTAATGTTTCTAGTTGTACTTTGTGTTCATTATCTTTAATAAAATTCATATCTTATCCTAACGTTTAATTTGAAAAATAGTTGCGCCCGGAGGGTCAACTATTTTTCCCCAAGTTTTGTTGTATATTTATTGCTTTTAGTTCATCTTTGTAAGAAAATAATGGTTCATATAGTTTTTGATGGGCTAAACCAATCGCACCTCTAAAGTGTACCATCGTTATTTTATTTTGCCCGCAGTCAAAAATTTGTTCATTTGATATGTCGGGATAAGCTTCAATATAAACAATCCTTTTAATTCCTAATTGATATGCTTTTTTTGCACATAAAAAACATGGGGAGGCAGTTGTAAATAATTGACCACCTAATATTTCGGTATTACCATACTTAGCTAATTGTAAAAAAGCATTTTCTTCTGCATGTAGAGAACGTGTATATACTTGATTTTTATTCCCATCTTTTGAATTCTGAACTTGTTTGAAACAAAATGCGTCATGTAGACCTTTTTTATCAGACTCTTCATACTGATTAGTCTTTTTCTCTGTAAAAATATATTTAAAAGAGTCATCAAGTCTTAATTTGGTTTTTTCATATTTACTATAATCCATCAATGGTGAGTTATTTAAAAGTTCATTATGACTTCTTAGGTTACATGGAATTTGACCTTCTGGAACTTCATTCCATCCAATAGACTTAACAGAATCATATTTGTTTAATACAACTGCTCCAACTTGTCGTGAAATACATCCTGAGTTATATTTAGCATTTAAGGCAAGTTGCATAATTGTTTCGTCTTTTGTTGGTGTAATTAATCCGGGGTGTACTATTAGACTTAAATATTTAAAAACTTGTTTATAAAGAAAATCTTTTTTGTCAAGATTATTATCTATATAAATATCACTTCTTTGGATACACTCTATAACATTCTGAGAATTAAAGTCTTTTTTTGAATCCAGTGATTCCTTTTGCTTTTCTGTATCTGATTGATACATTTCTCTTTTGTGAACTTCTTTTATCTCCTCTAAGTTACTAAATCTACTATAAATAACTTCATCACGTGAATGTATAGAAAAGGTGTAATAGGCAGAATACTTTTCTTTAAAAAATACGATTTCAAATGGATTTTTTAAAGAATCAATAGCAATATAACAATTAGTTTTTTTAACTTTTGATTTTGCTCGTAATGCTTTTACCATTAAATTAATATAAGTTGGAAGTCTGAAAATATCGACTTGACTTCTGACTAAATCTCCAATACTTTGCAGTGTTTGAATAGATAATTCACCTTGCTCTCTTTTTGTTTGAATAACACTATTATACTTTTCATATAGTTCTATAAAATTTTCACTATGATTTTTTGCTAATTTCTCTAAAAGAATATTTGTAATTTCTATTTTTAATTCAAATTTATCTTTAAGCTGTTGATTAGTGGGTTTAGTCAGTTTTTTATATTCGTAATCATTATCTAACGTCATATAATTTTTTTCTAGTCCTAATAAAGCATGAACTTCTTTTATAAGTTCATCAAGATTTTCTTTCGATAAGTTATCTTCATAGTTAGTTCTTTTATTTTTAATTATAGTCATTAAAATTGTTTTATTTTTTAAATCAAAATTTGACAATATTTCTTCGAATTTATTATTATCTTCATCTTCAAATTTATTTTCTTTAGGACTAAAAAATTTAAATACATTATATAAATTTAAAATATATTGACACTTCTCTTTTAAGTCTTGTACTGGGTCTTTATTATTTTCATCAAACTTATTTAGTAGCTCTGTTAAATGTCTAATTTCATTAAAAAATATAGTTTTTTCAAATATAAAAAGCATCATTATTATTGTTGAAGGTTTAATGATATAAAAATTTTTTTTAACAAAATTTTTATTTGCAAAGTTTTTTATTACTCTGTCTTTTTTCTGTTGGATATATTTATCTTTTTCATTTACTGCTTTATAGTCCATATATCCATTTTCTAAGATATTGGAAACTGTTGAGCAGCCACTTCCTGTTTTTCCAGTAAGTCCAATAAGGATAAAATTATTTTTCTGTGTATATATTTGATTAACTAAATCTTTCATTTAATTCCTTTAATGTTTGATGTACAAGGTTTGAATAGAGCTAATAAGTGACCGTTAGTAACTTATTAGCTCCTATGTTTTGTTAATCGCTTTGCTAATTAGTTTAAATTTGATTTAATTAAATCAGCTATATCATTCATTCTATTTTTTTCTAAATATTCTATAAATACTTCCCATGGTGGAATATTGCTTCTATATGGATTAGAACTTGACCCAGTGTACATACCGCCATCTGGTCCTGAGTATAGTCCACCGCCTGGTCCAGTGTATAATCCTCCTCCAGGTCCAGTATATAAACCACCACCTGGTCCGGTGTAAAGTCCTCCCCCAGGGCCAGTATATAATCCACCCCCAGGTCCAGTATACATGCCCCCGCCGGGACCGGTATACATTCCTCCACCAGGTCCTGTATATGCACCACCACCTGGCCCTGTGTAAAGACCTCCATCAGGTCCAGTATATTGACCACCGCCTGGTCCAGCATATTGATCTCGTGCCCATGCATTTTTTTGCATTCTAATTTCCTTATGTTTTTTTGTACGATTAACCATTCATCCATTTCCATTATAGTGAACTTGACTTAATATTAATAATTAATAGAACACAAGAAATATCCCCACAAAAGTAGGGATTTGCTTGATTTTGTCAAGAATTGTAACAATTTCCATCTATTTTAATTTTTAACCTTAAGTAAAAATCTCCTTTTAACAAGAACCGATTTTTTTCTTTTTTATATAAATAAAAAATAACTTGGCATGTGGAAATAACTTGGCATGT
Organism: Helicobacteraceae bacterium; assembly: GCA_024635885.1. Taxonomy (GTDB): domain Bacteria; phylum Campylobacterota; class Campylobacteria; order Campylobacterales; family Sulfurimonadaceae; genus Sulfurimonas. Next base: position 3,491 of record JAGXIA010000085.1, read on the forward strand.
GGAAATAACTTGGCATGTGGAAATAACTTGGCATGAGACGGCTGAAATAAAGTGAACAACTTCACTTTATTTCAGACTATGATAACTTGGCTTGTGCCGTTAGTTCAGATTCAAGCGCAGTCTACTTAATACGTACAGAGATTGCTTCGTTCCTCGCAATGACGGGCGTGTGAAATTCTTATGACGGGCGTATGGCAATATCACTTTATTTCAGACTATGATAGCTTGGCTTATGCCGTCAGTTCAGGCTAGACACCCAACCATTATTATGTACGTTTACCTTCGTTTATCTGTTAAGTATATGAAAAGACCTAATGCTGATAAAAGAAATGCCGTACTGATAATAATTGCTACTGGATAGTATAAATTACCGGCCATATCCAATTGACTATATTTAATGACCATAATCAAGCCTTCTAAAGATAAAGCAATACAAACAGTTCCGATAAACCTAGGTAGCGATCCTCGTAAAATAGAGATAGCATCCTTCTCAACCTCTTCGATAGGCTCTGAATATTCCTTATTTATAATCAAGGCCAACTCAAAGACAGCTAAGGCAATAATGCCAGTATTTATACTACTTAAAATAATCTCGGTGATATTTTCTTTATTGAGTATACCTTCCACAACATGGAAAAGTAATGACAAGACAATAATCACAGCTAATCCAAAAAAAATCAGCATGAACACTTTTGAAAAAAACTTTCTTATCAATGCAACACTTGCATTATTCATTATATCCCCAATAAAACGTAAATTTTTTGTTTGACTTAATATACATAACCATTTATTCATTCCCATTATAGTGAGCTTTAGTTAATATTAATGATTAAGAGAACATATAAAATATCTGTTATTTTAGTTGAAAAGACTACATAAGAGTTAAATATTAGAATACTTCTAGGTAGTATAAACTATAATATTTGTAAAATAGTTAAACCTTAGGATAATAAATATGTATACATTGAAAAAATCTATTTATCCTCTTTTTTTATTAGCAATTGCATATTTACTGTTTTACAGTCATGATGCAAAAATTATTATCGCTGGGATTGCCGTATTTTTAATAGGTATGGTGTTTATGGAAGACGGTTTCAAGCTTTTCAGCGGAGGAGTGCTTGAGAAAGTTTTAGAAAAAAGTACAAGCAGCGTGCCAAAGGCGATTGGTGCAGGTTTTATAGCTACGGCAATCGTGCAAAGCTCTTCTTTACTGACAATCATCGTTATTTCTTTTTTGAGTGCAGAACTTATCTCACTCAGCGGTGCGATAGGTGTAGTTTTTGGCTCAAACATAGGGACAACTACAACAGCTTGGATAGTTTCATCCTTTGGTGTAAAAATTGATATTGCTTATTATGCGATGCCTATGCTTATTTTTGGAGTCCTTTTTAGGTTTAAGAGTAATAAAACTTATCAAGGATTGGGAAATGTCTTGATTGGTCTGGGTTTCGTGTTCTTGGGTATCGGGTACATGAAAGAGGGCTTTGAGGCTTTAAAAGCCGGACTTGACCTTGCTCAGTTTGCTATGAGTGGCTACCTTGGAGTTTTAGTGTATATTTTAATAGGGGCTGTAGCCACTGTAGTTATACAATCAAGCAGTGCAACTATGGCGCTTATAATAACAGCACTTGCTACAGGACAAATCGAGTATATAAATGCTCTTGCACTAGCAATTGGTGCAAATATTGGTACTACGGTTACAGCGGTTATTGGTTCTCTTTCTTCAAATGCAAATGGGAAAAGACTTGCCGTTGCACATTTTATTTTCAACTTTGTGACCGGACTTATAGCTATTGTTTTTTTATACCAACTTGCAGATTCGGTAGACTATATCAGTTCCATAATCGGTATTGATGCAAAAGATTATGCTATGAAACTGGCTCTGTTTCATACAATATTTAATATTATAGGCGTTTTATCTGTTGCTCCATTTACTGCAAAACTGGTAATCTATTTAGAGAGCCTGTTTAAGCAAGAAGAAAACGATATATCAAGAGCACAGTATTTAGATGATGTTGTAATAATGGTGCCTGAAGCTGCTATTTCAGCCTTAAAAAAAGAGCTTATACATTTATATGAGAATGCTACAGAAGTCCTTTCACACGCTTTGTCCCTGCATAGACATTTCTTTATCGGCAAAGGTGATGAAATTAGTAATGTTGTTGCAAGGTCTGTAACCAGGATTGATATAAATATTGACGAGGTTTACAAAAAAAAGATTAAATCTTTATACGGTGACATTATCCATTTTGCCACTACCTCCCAAGAGAATATGAGTGTTGATGATAAACATAAAATCTATGCTTTAAAAGTAGCCTGCAGAGATATAGTTGCAACAATTAAAGATGTTGAAGAATTACAAAAAAATGTGAACAGGTTTATGCAAAGTAAAAATAAATATATCAGGGATGAATACAATTACTTAAGAGAAGGGATTGCTAAAACTTTAGATGCTATTAATTCGATTAAAAATTCGGATGACGACTTTGAGGCATTGGCAAAGTTAAGAATATTGGAAGAAAATATGAAAAAACTTGATTTAATCGGTAATGAAAGAATTGATAACCTGATCCGAACAAATGCCATTG
>JAGXIA010000086.1 GCA_024635885.1 Helicobacteraceae bacterium
AACTATAGAATTTATGATGAAACAAGAAATGCCACAAGAAGAGCTTAAAGATTTTTCTCCGACATCTGCACCGCAGGGAAAAAGACTGGGACAACATTTTAAAGACCAAAAGAAAAAACCACGCCACAGTAAAAAGAAAGTAAAAAAAGAGAGTAAAAAAGAAGAGTAAAAACTTTATTTGTGAAGCATTTTTATAAAAGTATCTAAAATTTGCATATCTAAGTGTGTCTCCATCTCCTTTTTCATAAGCTGAAGTGTTTGAAAAGAGGTCATCGCTGGCTTATAAGAGCGTGTAGTTGTCAAGGCATCAAATATATCACAAATACTGATTATACGCGGAAAAAGGGTTATCTCATAAGCTTTAAGACCATCGGGGTAACCATTGCCGTCTAGTTTTTCATGATGATGTCTAATTCCGTCTAGTATTTCTTGATTGTCGATACCTATGTTGACTGCTATGTCGTACCCAAATAAGGGGTGCATTTTCATCTCTTGAAATTCATCAATGCTTAATTCACCATTTTTATTTACAAGCTCATATTCTATTTTACTTTTTCCTAAGTCATGTAAAAGAGCAGCTCTTCCCAAAGAGGTCAACTCATCATCCAGTAAACCAAGTTCAGCACCTAAGCAAAGCGCATAAATACTGACATTCAGAGAATGCGTATGAGTGTAATAATCATACTCGATTATTTTTATATACGAAGCTATTGTATCGTCATGATAAATAATACTTTGCAAGATTGGCGTTATGATATTTTTAGATCGTTGAGCATTTTCAAGTGCATTGGGATTATCGTAAAGTGATTGTGTTAATTCTGAACTTGAAGCATAAATTAAATCAGTCTTTTCATCTATTGTTAATGAAGTATCCTTAAGAAGGGTTTGCAGATGATTTTCAATGAAATATTCATATTTATTTTTGTCAACAAGCGATACATAAACTTGTTCTATCTTCTGTAATTTATCTAGTAGATACTCGTTTATAATTGTGTCACTTCGTAATAAAAGAGACATTTTTTCTTGTTTATTTTGAAAAAAAAGATTAAAATTCATATTATCACCAAGGTGTATAAATCTTGTGTCGAGTAAAATATAGGATAATTTCTCTGCCTGTGGTTTTACTCGAAAAGTTGATTTAATATAATTCTGATCGACTATTTTTCGTAACACACAATTACCCTCAATTAGTTTTATAATATTGTATCATGTTTTAAATACAAAAAAATTAAATTAATGTAAAGAATGCAAAGAATAGTAATTGATAAAAGTATAGTACAATAGCGTTACAGATATAAGGATGGTAATGTGACATTTAATCAAATAAAAATGGCAGTATATGCGACTTTTTTAACAAATTATTATGGTTTTAAACTTAAAAAAGCTGCGAGCACAGAAGAGAAAAAAAGATTACGAATTGAATATTCTAAAGTTTTTCTTACTAAATTAAATATAGAAATAGAGATTAAAAATAGAGATAAAATTCCTAAAGAAGGTCAGTTTTTATTAGTTTCAAATCATCGTAGTATTATTGATCCGCTTATTGTTGAAAATATTGCTCAAAATTCTTCTATTTATGGACATTGGGTTGCTAAAAAAGAACTCTATAACTCATTCTTTTTCGGATTATTTGTCAGAAATGGCGGAACAATACTATTAGACAGAGAATCTAATCAAATGAGTCTTTTCTTTAAGGAAATAAAAGAGTGCGTTAAAGCGGGCCATTCCATATTTATATTTCCTGAAGGAACTCGTAATAAATCAACTAGTGTCTTGGGTGAATTCCAAGGTGGAGCACAGTTAATTGCAGTAAAAAACAGGTTGCCTATTTTACCTGTTTATATACGTTCTAATGCTGATGAAATATTAAAATCATCATTGAAAAATCCAAATAATAACTACAAAATAGAGGTAGAAATTGGTGATATAATCGACTATAAAGACAGGAGTGTCTCTTTAGAAGAAGCATACAAAAAACAGTTTAATATTACTTAAAATAATTCAAAGCAATATTAAAGACACATTTAAGTATAATTCGCGGATTTTATAAATTAAGGTGTATCATGGCTAAGAAACGCGTTTTAGTTAAGTTTTCGGGTGAAGCTCTTGCTGGTGAAGCAGGTCATGGAATTGACACGCAGATATTAAAATACATTGCTCAAGAGATTAAATCTTTAGTAGATGCAGGAATAGAAGTAGGTATTGTTATTGGTGGTGGAAATATCATTCGCGGTGTTTCTGCTGCCAAAGATGGTATTATTAAACGAGCTAGTGGCGATTATATGGGTATGCTCGCGACTGTAATCAACGGTATAGCCATGCAAGAAGCTTGTGAACATGCGGGACTTGAAGTTCGTATGCAAACTGCTATTAAAATGGAACAGATTGCTGAACCATATATTAATCGTAGAGCAATTCGTCATTTAGAAAAAGGGCGTGTGGTAATTTTTGCTGCAGGAACAGGTAACCCGTATTTTACAACTGATACTGCTGCTACACTCAGAGCTATTGAAATTGGCGCTGAGGTGATTATTAAAGCAACGAAAGTAGATGGTGTATATGATAAGGATCCAGCGAAATTTGATAATGCTATTAAGTTGTCAGACTTAACTTATGAACAAGCTTTAAATGACAATATAAAAGTTATGGATGATACAGCGATTGCATTAGCAAAAGATAATTCTTTACCAATTATTATTTGTGATATGTCTAAAAAAGGCAATATCTTGGATATTTTGAATGGCAATATGCAAAACTGCTCAATAGTAAAGTAAATACTTAAAAAAACACAAGGAAACAACAAAATGAGAGTTGAAGAATTAACAGCAAAGATTTTAAAAAATAACCCAAAAATGGATAACTATCAGTTAGCAATAGCTGTTGGCAAAAGAATGGATGAACTTTTAAACGGAGCTACAAGTAAGTTAAATATTGATCCTAAGAGTATTAAAGCGGCTGATTTGGCTTTAATGGAAATAGCTGAGGGCCTAATAGTTGTTGATGGCTTTGTAGACACAGAGAAGTAGTCCTCTTGTCTCTGAGTCATGTAGATATAGAAAAAGTCAAACATCTCCATGATGTTGACTCAGCGACACAATACCTTTATTCAAAAATACCCCAATCAGAGATTTTAAAAGAAGCACTCAGCTTTTCTGAAAAAGCCCATATAAATCAGTTTAGAAAAAGTGGAGAACCATACATTGTTCATCCAATCTTGGTAGCTAGTATCGTTGCCACGATTACCGATGATGAATCTATGACTGTTGCAGGTCTTCTTCATGACATTGTTGAAGATACTGAGATAACTTTAGATGATGTTGAGCATAGATTTGGAAAAGATGTAGCACATTTAGTTGATGGGCTAACAAAAATTGACCATATTAGAGATGCTGAGCTTGTTTCATCAAGTTCTGATGATAAACTGATAACATCAGCCCTCTCTTTTCGAAAAATGCTTTTAGCAAGTACGGAAGATGTGAGAGTCTTAGTTGTAAAACTTTGCGACAGACTTCACAATATGCTGACTTTAGATGCTCTGCCTGAACACAAACAAACAAGGATTTCAGAAGAAACACTTGTTGTGTACGCACCTGTAGCCCAAAGACTTGGTATCTCTTTTGTAAAAAATATATTAGAAGACTTAAGCTTCTCATATCTTTTCAAAGAAGAGAAACAGCATATTGACAATTATCTTGATACAAATTACCATGCAATTGAGATGAAACTTAATGATTTTAAACAGTCTATCCAAAGAATATTACTTACTAATGGTTTTTGTGAAGATGATTTTGAAATACTAAGTCGGGTAAAACACCGTTATTCTATATACTTGAAAATGCAAAGGAAAGGTGTAGGCATAGATGAAATTCTGGACCTTTTAGCTGTTAGAATTTTGACTAAAGACCCAGTGAAGTGTTACGAAATATTGGGCCTTATTCATTTGCACTTCAAGCCTTTGTCCTCAAGATTTAAAGATTATATAGCTATTGCAAAAGACAATGGTTACCAGACAATACACACAACAGTATTCTATAATACTGCAATTTTTGAAGTTCAAATAAGAACTTATGACATGCATAAAACTGCTGAATTAGGTGTCGCAGCACACTGGAAATATAAGAGTGGCGGCAATGGAATTAAACTTGATTGGCTAAATAATTTACAGTATCAAAATGAATCTGTAGAAGATTTTTATGAACTCATTAAGAATGATCTGTTTTCTGGAGATATCTCCGTCTTCTCACCAACCGGAGACCCATTTACATTGCCTCGTGGTGCAGTTGCTCTTGACTTTGCCTACGCTGTTCATACAGATGTCGGTGACAAGGCTTTTTCAGCATTAGTAAATAAAATCAAAGTATCACTTCTTACTGAAATTCATAATGGTGATATTGTTAAAATAAATATGGCTGATAAAATGATTACAAGATGTAGTTGGATTGATGCAGTAAAAACTTCCAAAGCAAAATCAAGCATGAGACTTAATTGTAATGCTAGAATACGTGAAATAAACATGAAAAGTAGCATCAGTATTGTTGCAACGGCAATGAATTTGGAACATACTCAAGTTGAAAATTGGTTTAAGACTAACAGTTGTGATACCAGTTTTAATATACCCTGTGACATAGAGCATTTTAGAACAGTTATAGACAGATATATGAAAGAGATGAGTCAAAATAACAGGTTTTCAGATTTTTTATCTAGACATAGACTGAAGATTAAGTCTAAGGTAATTGCAGGACTGGAAATATTTAGTGTATCTAATATTACTGATGTAGTATTTGACTACTGCTGTCATCCAAAAACAGGCGATGAAGTAATGGCTTTTTTAGAAAAAGGAAAGGTTCATGTTCATCATAAAATGTGTAAAAATGCGGCTAAAAGACTAGAAACACACGAACCTATGGTTTTTATAAGATGGCAAAAAGAGAATATATATCATTACAATCTAATTGCTTCTATGCACAATGAAAAAGGTGCATTAGCAAATTTTCTAAGCTATTTAGTGAAATTAAATATAGATATTATATCGATAGAGTTGGGAAAAGAAAGTGGTGCATATATAAAATATTGTGAGATAGGGTTTGAGTCAAAAGAATCAAATATTCATATACTTCGTTCTAAAATAGAGAAAAAAATAAAAGTAATTCATCTAATAAGAACAGATGATGCTTATAAAAATTAATGGAGAAACAAATAACTATGATAGATGAAGCTTTAAGAGAGATTAAAAGAGGCAGTGCCGAAATTATTGATATTGAGAGAGTTGAAAAACTTTTAAAAGCATATTTCGAAGAAGGAAAGACATACACTGTAAAAGCCGGTTTTGATCCAACTGCACCAGACCTGCACCTTGGACATACTGTACTTTTACAAAAACTTGCAACCTTCCAAAAATATGGTGCGAACATACAGTTTCTTATAGGTGATTTCACAGCTCAGATTGGTGACCCTACAGGAAAAAGTGCTACTAGAAAAACTTTAACTCAAGCCCAAATATTGGAAAATGCAAAAAGTTATAAAGAACAGGTATTTAAAATTCTCGATGAGTCAAAAACTGAAGTTGTATTTAATTCAGATTGGATAAATCAACTTGGTGCATCTGGAATGCTTTCTCTTACAACTACTTATAATGTTGCAAGAATGCTTGAAAGAGATGACTTTGATAAAAGATACAAAAGTGGTACACCGATTTCTATTAGTGAATTTATTTATCCTCTCCTTCAAGGTTATGATAGTGTTCATTTACAAAGTGACATAGAGATAGGTGGAACGGACCAAAAATTCAATTTACTAATGGGACGTCATCTTCAAAGAGCTTATGAAATAGGAAAAGAGCAGTCAGTTCTTATGATGCCTATTCTAGAAGGTTTAGATGGTATACAAAAGATGAGTAAATCTTTGAATAATTATATAGGTGTTGCAGATGAGCCAAATGATATGTTTGGTAAAGTTTTAAGTATTTCAGATGAACTAATGTGGAGATACTTTGAGCTGCTAAGTACAAGAACATTAGAAGAAATAAAGCTTTTTCAGTTTGCCGTAGAAGATGGATCACTTCACCCTAAAAAAGCAAAAGAGGATTTAGCAATAGAGATAATTACTCGTTTTCACTCAGAAGATGCAGCAAATAATGCAAAGAAAGAGTTTGACAAAGTTCACTCTAAAAGTCAAATTCCAACAGATATTGATGAATTTAGTGTTGAAGGTGAGTTGTGGATAGCTAAAGCCTTAGTAGAATGTAAAATTTCTCCATCAACATCACAAGCTAGACGAGATATTAAGCAAGGTGCTGTTAAAATAAACCAAGAAAAGATATCTGATGAACAGTTACAACTTCAAAGTGGTGAATATGTACTTCAAGTTGGAAAAAGAAAATTTGCAAAGTTAAAGGTGATTTGATGAGCTTTAAGTCGTTGAAAATTGGTAAGTACACTATTGATAAGCCTATCGTTCAAGGTGGTATGGGTGTTGGAATTAGTTGGGATCAATTAGCAGGAACTGTATCAAATGAGGGTGGACTTGGTGTTGTTAGTAGTGTAGGTACAGGTTATTATGAAAGTAAAAGTCATGTAAAAAAATTAGTAGCAGACAGACCTTTAGATGCTTTAAACTTTTACTCTAAAGAAGGCTTAACTGCGATTGTAAAAAATGCAAGAAAGATTTGTGGAGATAAACCATTAGCTGTAAATGTTTTATATGCTATTAATGATTATGGCCGCGTTGTAACTGATGCTTGTGAAGCTGGTGCAAATATGATTATCACAGGAGCTGGTTTACCTACCAATATGCCTGAATTTACAGCTGATTATCCGGATGTGGCACTGATACCAATTGTTTCATCTGCAAAAGCTTTAAAAATTATATGTAAAAGATGGCAGAAAAGATACAACAGACTTCCTGATGCTGTTATATTAGAAGGTCCTAAAAGTGGAGGGCACCAAGGTTTCACCTACGAGCAGTGTGGCCTACCTGAGAATCAATTAGAAAACCTTGTTAAGCCTGTTGTTGAAGAAGCAGCACTTTGGGGAGATATCCCAGTTATTGCAGCTGGCGGTATTTGGGATAAGAATGATATTGAAGAGATGATGGCACTTGGTGCATCCGGTGTTCAGATGGGAACCCGTTTTATTGGGACACATGAGTGTGATGCGCATGCTAACTTTAAAGATGTTTTATTAGCGGCAAAAGAAGAAGATATTCAACTCATGGGCTCACCTGTCGGTTATCCGGCACGTGGTGTAAGAACCAACTTAACCGCTTTAGTGGAAAAAAGAGAAGGTCCGGCTATTAAATGTATTTCAAATTGTGTTGCGCCATGTAACCGTGGAGAAGAAGCTAAAGCAGTCGGTTTTTGTATAGCAGACAGATTGAGTGATGCTTATGAAGGGAACAAGGAATTAGGTCTATTTTTCTCTGGAACAAATGGCTATAGATTAACTGAAATTATTTCAGTTAAAGAGTTAATGATAAAACTTACACAAGGCGAATAATCATTTGATGTTACGTTGGTTTATTATACTTTTAATTTTTACACTCTCACTTCAGGCTTTAAGTGATAGTGAGATTTTAAAACGAGCTGACTCCTTAATGAAAACGCAAAACAGAAGTGATCAGTTTCGTGCATATAATGACTATAAAAATTTATATCTTCGTGCTATTATGTCTGAAGATGATAAG